>DATKJN010000282.1:0-6750 GCA_035543655.1 Burkholderiaceae bacterium
GCGCCGCCGCCTGCACTCCAACCCGCTGCGCATCCTCGACAACACCAAGAATCCGGCCATGCAACCGGTGATCGAGGCGGCACCGAAGCTGTTCGACTTTCTCGGCAGCGAGTCGCTCGCGCACTTCAATGCCGTGCGGGCGGCGCTCGATGCGGTCGGGCTCGAGTACCGCGTGAACCCGCGCCTGGTGCGCGGCATGGACTACTACAACCTCACGGTGTTCGAGTGGGTGACCGATCAACTCGGATCGCAGGGCACGGTGTGCGGTGGAGGTCGCTACGACGGCTTGTTCGAACAGCTGGGTGGCAAGGCCACGCCGGCGATCGGCTTCGGCCTCGGCATCGAGCGCTTGCTGCTGTTGATGCAGGAGCTGCAGCTCCCGGTGCCCGATGCGGCGCCCATGGCCTATGCAGTGATCCCCGATGCGGCGGCACTGCCGCGTGCGCTGGCGCTGCTCGAGGCGCTGCGCAGCCACGGCGTGGCGGTGCAGATGCACGGCGCCGGCAAGGACGGCCCGGGCAGCATGAAGTCGCAGTTCAAGAAGGCCGATGCCAGCGGTGCCCGTTTCGCGCTCGTATTCGGGGCCGACGAGTTGGCGCAGGGCATGGTCGCGCTCAAGCCATTGCGCGGCGAGGGCACGGCCCAGGTGCTGCGGCCATTGGCGCAGGTTGCGGCCTGGGCGCACGAGTTGCGCGCCGCATAATCCACCGTTTGATCGCCGCGCACAGCGCCCGGCCCACCTCGAACTTCACGATCGCACACGATGGCCACCCACCTCGACCTGCAAGAGCAGGAGCAAGTCGACGCGCTGAAAGCGTTCTGGCAGCAATACGGCAATCTGATCACTTGGGCGCTCGTGGCCGCGCTGCTGGTTTACTCGGGCATCACGGGTTGGCAGTGGTGGCAGCGCGAGCAGGCCGCCAAGGCAGGCGCGATGTTCGACGAACTCGATCGCGCGGCGAACGCGGGCGATGCCGAGAAGGCAGGCCGGGTGTTCGGCGACTTGAAGGAGCGTTATCCGCGGACCGCGTTTGCGCAGCAGGGCGGCATGCTGGCGGCGAAATTGCAGTTCGAGAAAGGCAAGGCCGATGAGGCGCGCGCATCGCTGGCCTGGGTGATCGAACACGCCGTCGAAGACGAGTACCGCACTCTCGCCCGCCTGCGCCTGGCCGCAGTGCTGCTCGATGCCAAGCAGCACGACGAAGCCCTCAAGCAGCTCGATGCCGTGCCCGATGGCCCGTTCGCTGCGTTGGCCGCTGACCGCCGCGGCGACGTGCTGCTCGCGCAAGGCAAAAAGGCCGAAGCGCGAGCCGCTTACGAACGCGCTCACAAGCTGATGGACGACAAGGTCGAGTACCGCCGTCTGGTCGATGCCAAGCTCACCGCGCTCGGCGGCACGGCCGCCGCGCCGGCGGCTGCGGCCTCCGGGGCCTCGCGATGACGCTGCGCGCCACCCGGTCGCTGGCTGCGTCGGTGACCGTGGCGGCTGCATTGCTGCTGGCCGCCTGCGCGGCCGAGAAGCCCAAGCCGACGCCGCTGGAGCCGCTCGAGTCCAAGCTGAGTGCGCGCGTGGCCTGGAACATGCGGCTCGACGGCGTGAAGTTTCCTCTCACCGTGCTGGCGCGCGACGGCCTGTTCGTGGTTGCCGGCAGCGATGGCACCGTGCTGGCGCTCGATGCGGCCAGCGGCCAGCCGCGTTGGCGCGGCGACGCCGGCAAGGCGATCTCGGCCGGCGTTGGCAGCGACGGTCGTTTTGCCGCGGTGACCACGCGCGACAACGAACTGGTGGTGTTCGAAGCCGGCAACGAGCGCTGGCGCAAGCGCTTGAACTCCCGCATCACCACTGCGCCGCTGGTGGCCGGTGAGCGTGTGTTCGTGATGGGCGTCGATCGAGTCGTCACCGCGTACGACGTGCTCGATGGCCGGCAGTTGTGGCGCCTGCAACGGCCCAACGACGCGCTGACGTTGTCGCAGCCCGGGTTGCTGGCCGCGTACAAGAACACGTTGATCGCCGGCCAAGGGCCAATGATGGTCGGGCTCGATCCGCTGCGGGGCAGCGTGCGCTGGGAAGTGGCGATGGCCAATCCGCGCGGCACCAACGAGATCGAACGCCTGGCCGACCTGGTCGGCCCGGTGCTGCGCGTCGGCGACACGCTGTGCGCGCGTGCCTTTCAGTCGGCAGTGGCCTGCGCGCGCGCCGACAACGGCACACTGCGCTGGACCCGCAACGTCGGCGGGCAGCATGCAGTCGGTGGCGACACCGAGTTGGTGGCCGGTGCCGACGCCAGCGACCGCATCAGCGCATGGAAGGCGGACAGCGGCGACATCGCCTGGACGCAGGACAAGTTCCTCTACCGCGGCCTGAGTGCCCCGCTGGTCACGCCGAAGGCGGTGCTGTTCGGCGACTCCGAGGGCTGGTTGCACGCGCTGTCGCGCGCCGATGGCCAGCCGGTGGGGCGCTTTGCCACCGACGGCTCGGCTGTGGTTGCCCAACCGGCATTGCACGACGACATCGTGCTGGTGGTCACTCGCAACGGCGGACTGCACGCGTTGCGCTTCGATTGAGCATGCCCCACGCCGAGAAGCGGGCTGCGCTCAACTTGAGACCTGTGGCGTGAAACCGGTATTGGCGATCGTCGGCCGGCCCAACGTGGGCAAGTCCACGTTGTTCAACCGGCTCACCAAGTCGCGCGATGCGATCGTGGCCGACTTCGCCGGCCTCACGCGCGATCGTCACTACGGCGACGCGGTGTCGGAAGGGCGCGAGTTCATCGTCATCGACACCGGCGGCTTCGAGCCCACCAGCGAGACCGGCATCGTGCACGAGATGGCCAAGCAGACTCGCCAGGCCGTGGCCGAGTCCGATGCGGTGCTGTTCGTGGTCGACGTGCGCGCCGGGCTGTCGGCGCAAGACCACGACATCGCGCGCTTCCTGCGCACCGCGGGCAAGCGCGCGCTGCTGGTGGTCAACAAGGCCGAGGGCATGAGCGAGTCGCCCGCGCTCAACGAGTTCCACGAGCTCGGCTTGGGCGACCTCCACCCGGTGTCGGCATCGCACGGCCAGGGCATCCGCAGCCTGCTCGACGCCGCCCTCGAAGGATTCGACTTTGGCGACCCGTCGGCCGATGCGGGCGACGAAGACGCCGACAAGCCGATTCGCTTGGCGGTGGCGGGCCGACCCAACGTGGGCAAGAGCACGCTGATCAACACCTGGCTCGGCGAGGAGCGCCTGGTGGCGTTCGATCAGCCCGGCACCACACGCGATGCGATCCATGTGCCCTTCGAGCGCGGCGGACGGCATTACGAGTTGATCGACACCGCCGGCTTGCGTCGCAAGGGCCGCGTGTTCGAGGCGATCGAGAAGTTCTCGGTGGTGAAGACCTTGCAGGCGATCGCCGATGCCAACGTGGTGGTGCTGCTGCTCGATGCCACCCAGGGGGTCAGCGATCAAGACTCGCACATCGCCGGCTACATCCTCGACAGCGGGCGCGCCGTGGTGGTGGCGG
The DNA here is from genome assembly GCA_035543655.1 of Burkholderiaceae bacterium. Taxonomy (GTDB): domain Bacteria; phylum Pseudomonadota; class Gammaproteobacteria; order Burkholderiales; family Burkholderiaceae_C; genus JAEUPI01. The sequence goes on from DATKJN010000282.1 coordinate 3,507, forward strand.
TCAACAAGTGGGACGCGGTCGACGCCTATCAGCGCGAGATGCTGAACCGCTCGCTGGTGCAGCGCCTGGCGTTCCTGCGCTATGCCACGGTGCTGCAGATCTCGGCGAAGAAGCGCCAGGGACTGGCCCCGTTGTGGCAGGCGATCGGCCAGGCCCACGATGCGTCACGCGCCAAGTTGCCCACGCCGGTGTTGACGCGGCTGCTGCACGATGCGGTGGCGCATCAGGCGCCCAAACGCGCCGGCGCGGTGCGCCCCAAGCTGCGTTATGCGCACCAAGGGGGCATGAACCCGCCCATCGTCGTGATTCACGGCAACGCGCTCGATCAGGTGACCGACGCATACAAGCGTTATCTGGAAGGTCGCATCCGCGATCACTTCAAGCTGGTGGGCACTCCGCTGCGCATCGAAATGCGCAGTTCGCGCAACCCGTTCGACCCTTCGCGCTGAGAGCGCGGGCTCGTCGGCGACGGCCGTCATTGAACCTATTGCGCAGGCGAGAGTCCATGTTTGCGTCGCGGGCGCGCAACTTGCCCTTCGCACATCCGAACAGCAACCCTGTGATAACGTGGGGCCTGAAAACACTCCCAACACGGAGCATATCGTGAGCAACAAAGGGCAGCTTCTACAAGACCCGTTTCTGAACCTGCTGCGCAAGGAACACGTGCCGGTGTCGATCTACCTGGTCAACGGCATCAAGCTCCAAGGCCACATCGAATCGTTCGACCAGTACGTGGTGCTATTGCGCAACACCGTGACGCAGATGGTCTACAAGCACGCGATCTCGACCGTGGTGCCTGGCCGGCCGGTGAACTTCCACACCAACGAGAGCACCGACGCGGCTTGACCCCGGCCGTGCACGCAGCGCGTGCGCACCGGACGAAGCTGGCGCTTTGCCCTTGGATCGCAACTCCGACTTGGTCGCACCCCCTGAGGCGGCGCTGGCCCGCACCGTCCTGGTGGGTGTCGACCTGGGCGCGGGACATTCGTTCGACCCCACGCTCGACGAGCTGGCTCAACTCGCTGAGTCGGCCGGCGACGAGCCGGTAGCGCGTCTGGTCGCGCGCCGCAAGGCGCCCGATGCGGCGCTGTTTGTCGGCTCCGGCAAGGCCGACGAGATCAAGGCCTTGGTGCTCGAGCATGGTGCGAGCGGCGTGTTGTTCGATCAGGCTTTGAGCCCGGCCCAGCAGCGCAACCTGGAGCGGCACCTCGGCGTGCAGGTCGCCGACCGCACCGCGTTGATTCTGGAAATATTTGCAAGGCGCGCCAAGAGCCACGAAGGCAAGTTGCAGGTCGAACTGGCCCGCCTGCAGTACCTGTCGACGCGCTTGGTGCGCCGTTGGAGCCACCTGGAGCGTCAGCGCGGCGGCGTCGGCCATCGCGGCGGTCCCGGCGAGGCGCAGATCGAACTCGACCGCCGCATGATCGGCGAGCGCATCAAGTCGGTGAAGGCGCGCTTGGCCAAGGTGAAGAAGCAGCACGACACGCAGCGCAAGGCGCGCACCAAGCGCGGTGCGTTGCGTGTCTCGCTGGTGGGCTACACCAACGCCGGCAAGTCCACGCTGTTCAATGCGCTGGTGAAGGCGCGCGCCTATGCCGCCGATCAGCTGTTTGCCACCCTGGACACCACCACGCGCGCCCTCTACCTCGATGGCATCCAGCAGTCGGTGGCCCTGTCCGACACCGTGGGCTTCATCCGCGATTTGCCGCACAAACTGGTCGAAGCCTTCCGGGCCACGCTCCAGGAGGCGACCGACGCCGACCTGCTGTTGCACGTGGTCGACGGGTCGAGTCCGCAGCTCGACGTGCAGCGCGAGGAAGTCGAGCGCGTGCTGGCCGAGATCGGCGCGCAGGACGTGCCGCAGATCGTGGTCTACAACAAGCTCGACGCGCTGCAGGCGCAGCCGCGCATGCCGAGCGACTGGATCGCGCGCGACAACGGCACGCTGGTGCCGCGAGTGTTCGTCAGCGCCACGCAGGGCACCGGGCTCGACTTGCTGCGCGCCTGGATCGGCCGCGCCGCCCTCGGCGAAGCCTTGAGCCCGCCGCCGACGCCTCCACATGAGGCCAGGGCGACCCAGTCCCCGATTGCCGGACAATCCGACCCATCGGCCCAAACCACAGGCATCGCATGACCTTGCGCCACTCCACGGCTTCGATCCACTCTCCTCAGCCCTTTGCCGCTCGCCTGGCGCTGGCTTGGCGCGCCGGCCTGGCCTGGCTGATGGCCGCGCTGCGGCTGCGGCGGGCCTCGAACGTGGCCATGGCCGGCCGCAACGACGGGCCGCCCGATCTCGACGAACTCTGGCGCGACTTCAACCGCCGCCTTGGCGGGTTGTTCGGCAACAAGGGTGGCGGCCGGCGCGAGGAGCCCGAGGGCGGGCCGTCGTTCCAGCCCGACATGAAGAGCGCCGGCATCGGCGTGGGCCTGATCGCGCTGGTGGTGGTGCTGGTGTGGGCCGGCAGCGGCTTCTTCATCGTGCAGGAAGGCCAGCAGGCCGTGGTGAGCACCTTCGGCAAGTACAGCTACACCTCCGACGCCGGCTTCCAGTGGCGTTTCCCGTACCCCTTCCAGTCGCACGAGACGGTGCCGGTCACGCAACTGCGCTCCAAGGAGATCGGGCGCAACAACGTGGTGCAGGCCACCGGCCTGCGCGACTCGTCGATGCTGACGCAGGACGAAAACATCGTCGACATCCGCTTCACGGTGCAATACCGCCTGAAGGAGGCGCGCGCCTACCTGTTCGAGAACCGTGATCCCGATTCCGCGGTGGAACAGGCCGCAGAATCGGCGGTGCGCGAGATCGTCGGCCGCAGCAAGGTCGATTCGGTGCTGTACGAACAGCGCGAGGCGCTGTCCACCGATCTGGTGAAATCGATCCAGGTCCAGCTCGACCGCTACAACGCCGGCATCCTGATCGTCAACGTCAATGTGCAGAACGTGCAGGTACCCGAGCAGGTGCAGGCGGCGTTCAACGACGCGGTGAAGGCGGGCGCCGACCGCGACCGGCTGAAGAACGAAGGACAGGCCTATTCGAGCGACGTGGTGCCCAAGGCGCGCGGCACGGCCGCCCGCTTGCGCGAAGAAGCCGAAGGCTACCGCCAGCGCGTGATTGCGCAGGCCGACGGCGACGCCCAGCGCTTCCGCTCGGTGCTGACCGAGTACCAGCGCGCCCCCAACGTCACACGCGACCGCCTGTACCTGGAGACGATGCAGCAGGTGTACGCCAACGTCAGCAAGGTGA
>DATKJN010000283.1:0-5902 GCA_035543655.1 Burkholderiaceae bacterium
CCGCGGCCTGTTGACGCACGGCTTCACGGTCGACGGCCAGGGCCGCAAGATGAGCAAGTCGCTCGGCAACATCATCGAGATCGGCCAGGCCGCGAAGGACCCCGGCTCGGAGGTGACGCGGCTGTGGGTGGCGCTCACCGATTACTCGAGCGACCCGCCGATCGACAAGCAGGTGCTGGCGCGCGTGGTCGATGCCTACCGGCGCATCCGCAACACGCTGCGCTTCCTGCTGGCGAACGTGGCCGATTTCGACGCTGACCGCGATGCGGTGCCGCTTGGCGCATTGCTCGAGGTCGACCGCTGGGCGCTGGCGCGTGCGGCGCAGCTGCAGGCCGAGATCGCTGCGCACTACGAGAAGTACGAGTTCCAGCCGGTGGCCACCAAGCTGCAGCTGTTCTGCTCCGAAGACCTCGGCGCGTTCTGGCTCGATGTGCTGAAGGACCGGCTCTACACCACCGCCCCGAAATCGCTCGCGCGCCGCTCGGCGCAGAGCGCGCTCTGGCACGTGACGCACGCGATGCTGCGCTGGATGGCGCCGTTCTTGAGCTTCACGGCCGAAGAGGCCTGGCAAGTTCTCGCCCCAGGCCGGTCGGTGTCGATCTTCTGCGAGACGTTCGTCGATGCGAAGCCGTGGCGCGACGACGCGCTGCTCGCCAAATGGCAGCGCATCCGCGAGATCCGCGATGGGGTCAACCAGTCGATCGAGGCCGTGCGCGCAGCCGGCGGCGTGGGCTCATCGCTGCAGGCCGAGATCGTGATCGCGGCACCGCGCGCCGACCACGAGTTGCTGGCCACGCTGGGCGACGACCTGCGCTTCGTCATGATCACGTCGCAGGCGCGCGTGGTGGCGGACGATGAGCTGGCAGTGACGGTCACGCCCTCGGCGCATCCAAAGTGCGAGCGCTGCTGGCACTGGCGAAGCGATGTCGGCGCCGATCCGAAGCACCCCACGATCTGCGGGCGCTGCGTCAGCAACCTGTTTGGCGCGGGCGAACCCCGCACCGCGGCCTGAACGGCGGCGCTGGCGATGGCATTCGGATCATCGGGCCGTTCGGGCTTGTGGGTGTGGCTGGGCCTGGCGCTGATCGTGATCGTGCTCGATCAGCTGACCAAGACGCTGATCATCGGCCACTTCACGCTGCACGAGAGCGTGCAGGTCACGTCGTACTTCAACATCGTGCGCGCCCACAACACCGGCGCCGCGTTCTCGTTTCTCGCTGGTGCCTCGGGGTGGCAACGATGGTTCTTCGTGGCCCTCGGCATCGCCGCGTCGGTTTTCATCATCTGGATGCTGCGGCGCCATCCGGAACAGACCCTGTTCTGCTTCGCGGTCAGCCTGATTCTCGGCGGCGCGTTGGGCAACGTGATCGACCGCTTGATGCACGGCTACGTGGTCGACTTTCTCGACTTCCACTTCCGCTTCCTCGCGCCCCTGTTCCCGCAAGGGCATTTCCCCAGCTTCAACATCGCGGACAGTGCCATCACCGTCGGCGCCGCCTGTTTGATCCTCGATGAACTGCGGCGCGTACGGCGCACCTAACCAATGAAGCCCCCACGCTCGCCTCGCTCGCTGCCCCCCGAGGGGGCGCGTCAGTGGCTTCGGGCGGCCGGGCGCCACTGACCATGAAACCCTGGCTGCGCAACTCCCTGATCGGTGTCGGCGCGCTGATCGTGTTGCTCGTGATCGGCGCCGCCGTGCTGATCGCCACCTTCGACGCCAACCGCTTCAAGGGCCTGGCGATCGACTACATGAAGAACGAACGCCAGCGCACGCTGGTGATCGATGGGCCGGTCGAGCTGTCGGTGTTCCCGCGCATCGCGGTGAAGGTGTCGAAGCTGAAGCTGTCCGAGCACCGCCGCCCCGACCAGTTCCTGGCCATCGACGAGGCGGCGCTGGCGGTGCAGACGCTGCCGCTGCTGCGCAAGCAATTGGTGGTCGATCGCGTGAGTGCGCGCGGTGTGCGCGCGCTCTATACCCGCGATGCCGGCGGCAAGAGCAACATCGACGACCTGACGGCCGCTCCGGCCGACCCCAACAAGCCGGCGGCCCCACCGCCATCGGGCGGCGGCGCGGCGCTGCGCTTCGACATCAGCGCGGTCACGCTCGACGACGTGGCGCTGACGATCCGCGATGCGATGACGCCGCTCGAAGGCCGCGTGGCGTTGCAATCGCTGAAGACCGGCCGGTTGGCCAACCAGGGCGAGACACCGGTGTCGCTGCGCGCGAGTCTGGATCTGACCAAGCCGCAGCCGATCAAGCTCTCGCTCGACGGCAACACCACGCTGGCGCTCGACCTCGACAAGAACGTGGTGCGGCTGAGCGGCATGAAGCTCGACACCCAACTCGATGGCGCCGGCTTCAAGGAACTCGCCCTCACCGCGTCGGGCGCGCTCGGCTGGGACGGCGCAGCGCTGCGCGCCGGTCCGCTCAAGCTCGAGATCAAGCGCGGCGCGCGCGACGCGCTCACGCTGTCGCCGTCTTCGCTCGAGGTCAAGCAGCTGCTGTTCAGCACCGCCGGCCAGAAGCTCGAGCTCGACGCATTGAAGCTCGCGCTCGCCGGCCGTCAAGGCGCCGACATGCCGTTCGAGCTGGCGCTGGAGTGGCCGCAACTGGCCGTGGACGCCGATTCGCTGAAAGGCAGCGCGCTGTCGGGGCAGGTCAAGCTCAGCGGACCCACGTCGCTGAACGGCAAGTTCCAATCGGGCGCACCGAGCGGCAAGTTCGATGCGCTCAAGCTGCCCGGCGTGTCGCTCGCGCTGCAAGGCCAGATGCAGCAGCGCAAGGTCGATGGCACGCTGAAGGCCGATCTGCTGGTCAATGCGGGCAAGGGCGCGGTCGCGATCGATGCGCTCGACCTGAAGGCCACCCTCAGCGACCCTGGGCTGCAACCGCTGCAACTCGCGGTGCGCGGCAATGCACGCGCCGATGCCAAAGCCGCGTCGTGGAAGCTCGATGGCGCACTCAACACCAACAAGTTCGACGTCAACGGCCAGGCGGCTTTCGCGGGCAAGCCCAACATCCAGGCGCAGGCCCGCTTCGACAGCCTCGACCTCAACAAGGTGCTCGCGCCCGACAAGCCCGCTGCGGCCGCCACACCGGCGAGCGGGCCGTCGCCGGCCGACGCGCCGATCGCGCTCGATGGCCTCAACGCGGTGGACGGCAAGTTCAACGTCAGCGCGGCGTCGTTCGCGTTTCGCCAATACAAGGCGACTGACGTGAAGATCGACGCCACGCTGGAGTCCGGCGTGCTGCGCATCGCGCGCCTGGCCGGCCGCGCCTGGGGTGGTGCGATCGAAGCCAGTGGCGTCGCCGAAGCCAAGAGCAAGCGCATCGCGGTCAAGCTCAATGCCGACAACGTCAATGTCAATGCATTGCTGAAAGACGTGGCCGGCAAGGACCTGCTCGAGGGCACCGGGCGGGTCGCCGCCGACGTCACCACCGGCGGCGCCACGGTCGGTGCGATGCGCAGCAACCTCGCCGGCACCACGGCGCTGCGGCTGAGCAACGGCGCCGTCAAAGGCGTGAACCTGGCGCGCAGCTTCCGCCAGGCCAAGTCGGTGATCGGCAGCAAGCAGGACACCTCGACGACGGCCAACGCCACCGAGAAGACCGACTTCTCCGAGATGACCGCCAGCGCCCGCATCGACAACGGCGTGGCGCAAAGCGACGACCTCGACGTGAAGAGCCCGTTCCTGCGCATCGGCGGCGCGGGCCGCTTCGACATCGGCCGCGGCAACGTCGACTACACCGCGCGCGCCACGGTGGTGGAGACGTCCAAGGGCCAGGAAGGCGCCGAACTCGCGGCCCTCAAGGGCGTGACGGTGCCGGTGAAACTGAGCGGGCCGTTCGAAGCGATCGACTACAGGATCCAATGGTCGCTGGTGGCGGCGTCGCTGGTGGAGTCCCGGGTGAAGGGCGTGTTGAACAAGGAACTCGGCTCCAGGCTCGGGCTCCCGGCGCCGGCCAGCCAGCCCGCTGCCGCGTCGGCGCCGCAGCAACCCCAGCAGCAGAAGTCGTCGAAGGACAAGCTGCGCGAGTCGCTCAAGGGCTTGCTCAAGTAGGCGCCGGCTCGAGCACGAGCTCCCACGCCGCCTTGGGCGCGAGGTAGCGGTCGATCACCGATTCGTCCGCGCTCACCATGCGCCAGCGGCGCGCAAACAAGCGATCGACGTCGGCGCGGTCGAAGAAGCGCTTCGGCTCGCCGTTCACGTCGAAGAAGTTCGGCTCGATCAGCGGATGGCCGCGGGCGCCGAAGTGATGGTCGCGGGAGGAGTTCAGGCGGCAGATGAAGATGCCGCCCGCACCGAGGGCATCGCTGACCCGCGCGATCAGGCCCTCGGTCGTCGCCCAGTCGAAATAGTGCAGTGACAGGCTGGCGATCACCGCGCCGTAGCCGCCCTCGCACGGCGGCCACGGTTCGCGCACATCCTGGCGCACCAGGCGCGCGGCGGGCGCCGCGATGCGCGCCAACACCAACGAGGCGCGCGAGCGATCGAGTGCCACCACGCGATGGCCAGCGCGCAGCAGCGCCCCGGTGTCGCGGCCGGTGCCGCAGCCCAGTTCGAGCAGCGGCCGGCCCTGCGCGCGCTCGGCAAGCAGCGGCAGCCAGCGATCCAACCAGCGGTCGTCATCGTCCATCGCGCGAGCGTAACGGCTTGCACGGCGTCTCGCCCGCGGTCACGACCGGCCGGCCCGCGATGCGGCGCGTCAGATGCGCGGTGCGATGCGCATCGACGCCCGCGGCCGCGGCGCCTTGTCGCTCAACGAATACTGCGTGTCCTGCAGCAAGGCGCCGAGCGCGACGACGCGCTGCAGGCATTCGCGCCCCAGTTCATCGTGGCGCAGCGTGTAGGTGTTGCGCGAAATGCCATCGATGACGCCGTTCCATTGCCCGTCGGCGAGCTTGGGCTGCAGCGAGCGCGCCATCTCTTCGAGCACGCCGAGGAAGGTGCGCAGGCGCACCTCGCGGTGGTTCTTCCAGCCCTCGCTCGGCGCCGGCGCGTCGGGCGGGTAGAAGCGCGCGATCAGGCGCTCGGCGGCGTATTCACCCGCGTTGCTGAGGCGCTCGATGTTCGGTGCCGGCATGTCGAGGTTCAGGCCGCCCTCGTCGGCCAGCTGGCTGATCTGCACGATGCGGTCGCGATACCCCGGGTACGGAAACTGCAGCTCGTCGCGCCAGTTCTGCATGGTGTGCACGATGCTGACCAGGAAGCCGACCAGCCCACCCACCGGCCGCGCATCGTCCGGTGCCGGCCAGTAGCGCAGCCAGCCGCCGCCGTTGTCGGTGGGCAGGTACACACGTCCCGGCTGGTCGGCCGCCTTTTTCGTCAAGTCGATCGGAAAGTCGGGGTGCTCGGCTTTCAGGTCCACGGCGAAGGTCGGATGACCCGGCAACGGCGCGTCGAAGAAATGCAGCGGCATATTGCTCGCGATGCCGCCGTCGGAGAACCAGATGCGCGTCGCGCGCAGCGTGGACGTCGGCGCGTCGGCCGGACGCTGGTTGGATTTGCGGGTGAAGTCCACCGCGTACAGCGGCATCGCCGACAGCAGGGCCGGAAAACTCAGGCTCATGCGCACCGCCACCACCACCGGCAGATTGACATTGCTCGGCAGCCGCGACAGCGCCCGCTCGTTCGCGCCCTCGCCGAACACCACCTGTTGCGCACGCGTGCCCGCGTCGATCGCCTTGCGCGTCTCTTCGGCCGACGCGCCGCGGATCCAGTGCATCACCGACTCGGGGAACAAGCGGTCCCACTCCTGCGGATCGAAGTACAGCTGCTGGTCGCCGCGAAACGGCACCGCGAAGCACAACTGCTGACTGACCGCTGTGGTCATCACCTCGAGGTTGATGCGCCGCGCCGAGGCCGCCACGTCGGCGAAGCTGGCGCCGTCGCGCGGCGC
>DATKJN010000284.1:0-3772 GCA_035543655.1 Burkholderiaceae bacterium
GGTCATGTCCTGGCCGTTGCCGATCGTCACGTTGTGGCCGATGCCCCAGTCGTTGGCATAGCCGCCGTCGCCCATCGACACATACAACATGCCGTCGGGACCGAAGCCGATCCAGTGGCCGTTGTGATTGAACTGCGGCCACGCGTGCGACAGGATGCGCCGCGCGCTGCTCGGGTCGGCCGCGTTCTTGTCGCCCGCCAGCACCGTGTACTCCTCGACGACGTTGCTGTGGTCGTACCACAGCATCTGGCCGAGATCGGCGCCGTAGTCGAGGTGCGCGCTGTAGGCAACGTAGAACTTGCCGTTGTCCTTGAACTTCGGGTGAAACGCCAGGCCGAGCAGGCCTCGCTCGTCGAAGTCGTGGTGCAGCGTCTTGATCTTGCTGCGCACGTCGAGGAACGGCGTGTCGCGCACCTTGCCGCCCTCGAGGATCTTGATGCGACCGTTCTGTTCGACGATGAACATGCGTGGGTCGCCCGGCGGCTGCACCATGGCCAGCGGCGTGTTGATGCCGCTCACCACCTTCTCCAGCTTCACTTGCGTTTGCGCCACCGACGCCGTGCCGGACCACGCGAGCAGCGCGGCCACCGCGCACGATGCGCCGAATCGAAATGCTTTCATTGAGTCTCCTCCAGCAATGTGAGTCACACGCACCGGTCTGTTGGTCAGATCGATGACCCGCGGGCTCACCGGCGCGCAACTTGTCATACAACTTGCGCACCGCCGACCCGACTGCGGGGCGCCAGTGTAGGTGTATGTCGCTCGGGCGACAATTGGATAAAGGTCTTTTGCCGGCGCGGCGGCCACGGGTTTGTCTGGATGCTCGCAGCACGGTGGCGCTCCATTGCGGCACAACGCGTGCAACGGACGCAACGCGCTTGCAAAGGGGTTTCAAGCGCCGCTCGTCACGAGCGTGACCAACCCCCAGGCCACGAGCCACAACACCAGCAGCCACACGGCGACGACGATGATCGCGCCCCACATCAGGCGCGGCAACTTCTCGGCGCCTTGTTCGGCCTCGGCGACGCGCTCCAGCCACAGCTGGCGCGGCGTCATCCTGACGGCCAATGCGATGCCCAGCGGCAACAGGATCAGGTCGTCGATCCAGCCGAGCACCGGAATGAAATCGGGGATCAGGTCGATTGGGCTCAGTGCGTAGGCCAGCACCAGCAACGCCACCAGCTTGGCCGGCCGCGGCGTGTCGGGATGTCGAAACAACTTCCACAGTGCCAGCAGGTGCGTCGCCAAGCGAGCGGTGTTGGCACGGCGCCAGAACTTGGACCACAAGGGCATCGGCCCATCGTACGCGCGCGAGTCCCGATCCGCGCGATGGGCCAGGGCCCACCGCCGGGCGGCGCGCACGCACCACCGACGCTCACGCGCCGAGGCGCAGCGTGTGAAACACGTTCAGCCTGCCGGCGCCGGCGGCTCGCGATCGACCGCCGCGTTGGCATCCTGGAGCAAGCGGGCCAGCCGATCCGCCAGCTTCTCGGTGGACAGTTGTTCGCGGAAGCGTTCGACCATCAGCGCCAGCGCAAACGGGCTCGGCGCACGCAGCGTCACGGCCTCGATCGCCTGCGCACGCATGCGCTTCAGGCTGGCGCGCAGCCGGCGCAGGTCGAGTTCCTGCGCCAGCACCTCGGCCTCGGCCTGGCCGAGCAGCCGGTTGTCGGGGTCGTACTTGCGGAACACCTCGTAGAACAGGCTCGAGCTCGCCTGCAGTTGTTTGGTGCTCTTGGGTGCACCGGGGTAGCCGGTGAACACCAGACCCGACACCCGCGCGATCTCGCGAAAGCGCCGCTGCGCCAGCTCGCCGCTGTTCAGGCTCGCCAGCACGTCGTGCAGCAGCTCGGCCTCGTCGAACACGTGGCGCTCGAGCAGCGGCTGCATGTCGAACGCGCGCGCGGCGAGCAGCTCGAAACCGTAGTCGTTGACGCTCATGCTGAAGGTGTTGGGCATCGCGCGCGCCAGCCGCCACGCCACCAGGCTGGCCAGCCCCAGGTGCACGTAGCGGCCGGCAAACGGGTACAGGAAGACATGAAAGCCTTCGCGCGAGCGGTATTGCTCCAGCAGCAGCGTGCCGGGCGTGGGCAGCTTCGACAGACGGGTTTGCGCATTCAGCATCGGCTGCGCCGCCTGCAGCTCGGGCTCGAAGAAATCGCCCTGCCGCGCGCGCTCGAGCGCCTCGAGCGTGGCATCGGCCAGCTCGCTCGACAGCGGCATCTTGCCGCCGTTCCAGGTGGGCACGATGCCGCTCTTTTGCGTGGCGCGGCGCACATAGGCGGCCATGTCCTGCGTGCGCACGTACTCGAGCAGGCGGCCGGCGAACACGAAATGGTCACCCTTGCGCAGCCGCGCGATGAAGCCTTCCTCGATCTGCCCGATGGTGCCGCCGCCGAGCCACTTCACCAGCATCGACGAGTCGCTGACGATCGTGCCCACCTGCAGCCGGTGGCGCAGCGCGATGCCGCGGTCGGGCACGCGGTACACGCCATCGGCGTCGGCGACGACGCGGTGGTATTCCGGGTAGGCCTGCAGACTCGAGCCGCCGTGCACCACGAAGTCGAGCGCCCAAGCGAACTCCGCCCAGGCGAGCTCACGGTAGCTGTGCGCGGTGCGCACCTCGGCGAACAGCTCGTCGGCACGAAAGCCACCGCCGAGCGCGATGCTGACCAGGTGCTGCACCAGCACGTCGAGCGGCTTGTCGGGGGCATACCGCCGTTCCACTTGCCCTGCGCTCGCGGCGCGGCGCGCGGCCGCGGCTTCGATCAGCTCGAGCGTGTTGGTCGGCACCAGCGTCACGCGGCTGGCGCGACCGGGCTGGTGGCCGGAGCGGCCGGCGCGCTGCAGCAGGCGTGCCACGCCCTTGGCCGAGCCGATCTGCAGCACCCGTTCCACCGGCAGGAAGTCCACGCCGAGGTCGAGCGACGACGTGGCCACCACCGCCTTCAAGGTGCCGTCCTTCAGGCCCTGCTCGACCCAGGCCCGCGCCTCCTTGTCGAGCGAGCCGTGGTGCAACGCGATCTGCCCCGCCCACTCGGGCCGCGCGGCGAGCAGCATCTGATACCAGATCTCGGCCTGTGAACGCACGTTGGTGAACACCAGCGTGGTGCTGCTGCGTTCGATCTCGCGCACCACCGGTTGCTCCATCTGCGCGCCGAGGTGGCCGGCCCACGAGAACCGGCCGGGCTCCTTGGGCAGCAGCGTGTCGACCACCAACGGCTTGTCGATGCGGCCGCGCACCAGCATGCCGCGCGGATGGCCGAGCAGGATGTGCATCGCCTCGTCGAGATTGCCGAGCGTGGCAGACAGGCCCCACACCACGAGCTGCGGGTTCCAGCGCTGCAGGCGCGCCAGCGCGAGCTGCACCTGCACGCCGCGCTTGTTGCCGACCATCTCGTGCCACTCGTCGACGATCAGCGTGTGCACGCCCGCCAGCCGCTCGTGCGCATCGGCGCGCGTCAGCATCAGCGTGAACGACTCGGGCGTGGTGACCAAGGCGGTCGGCAGCTTGCGATCCTGCTGCGCCCGCTCGCCGGGCGGGGTGTCGCCGGTGCGCAGACCCACGCTCCAGGTCGGTGCCAGTTCGGCCAGCGGCGCTTCGAGCGCGCGCCGCGTGTCGGCCGCGAGCGCACGCATCGGCGTCAACCAGAGGACCTTCGGTCCACGGGCCGACGCGGCCGAATCTTGCGCTCCTCCACCCCGACCCGCCCCCTGCACGCGAAGGCGGGCTCTGTCCACTTCGACATCGCGCCCGAGCGCGCCCATCCAC
>DATKJN010000285.1:0-4034 GCA_035543655.1 Burkholderiaceae bacterium
CGCGCCGCCGGCATTCACCTGGTGCTGGCCACGCAGCGGCCCAGCGTCGACGTGATCACCGGCCTGATCAAGGCCAACATCCCGACGCGCATCGCGTTCCAGGTGTCGAGCAAGATCGACAGCCGCACCATCCTCGACCAGATGGGCGCTGAAGCCCTGCTCGGGCAGGGCGACATGCTGTACCTGCCGCCCGGCTCCGGCCTGCCGGTGCGCGTGCACGGCGCGTTCGTCAGCGACGAAGAAGTGCATCGTGTGGTCGACTATCTGCGCCAGCAGGGCGAGCCGAACTACATCGAGGGCATCCTCGAGGGCGGCACGCTCGAAGGCGATGCGATGGCGGCGATCGAAGGCGGCGCCAACGGCGAGGGCGAGGCCGATCCGATGTACGACCAGGCCGTGCAGATCGTGCTGCAAAACCGGCGCGCATCGATCTCGCTGGTGCAGCGCCATCTGCGCATCGGCTACAACCGTGCGGCCCGATTGCTGGAACAAATGGAGCGCGCCGGACTCGTATCGCCCATGGCCACCAACGGCAACCGGGACATCCTGGTACCGAAACGCGACGAATGAACAACCGGCTGCTGTTGCCGCTGCTGCTGCTGGGGCTCACGGGTGGCGCGCGCGCCGACGCGGTCGACTCGTTGCGCGATTTCGCGCAGAACGTGAAGTCGGGCAAAGCCAGCTTCACGCAGACCGTGACGTCGGTCGACGGCGCGAAGAAGAAGACCTCGTCGGGACAGTTCGAGTTCGTGCGGCCGAACCGGTTTCGGTTCGTCTATGCCAAGCCGTTCGAGCAGCAGATCGTCGCCGATGGTCAGAAGGTGTGGCTGTACGACGTCGACCTGAATCAGGTCACGGTGCGCCCGATGGCGCAGGCGCTCGGCGCCACGCCGGCCGCGCTGTTGGCCGGCGCCACGCTCGACAAGGAGTTTGACCTCAAGGCGGTACCTGCGGCCGAAGGCTTCGAGTGGGTGCAGGCCACGCCCAAGATCAAGGACGGCCCGATCCAGCTGCTGCGCGTTGGATTCAAGGGCAAGGACCTGGCTGCGCTGGACATCGTCGACGCGTTCGGCCAGCGTTCTGCGCTGCGCTTCACGGCGCTCGAACAGAACATCAAGCTGGCCGACGAGCAGTTCCGTTTCACGCCGCCGAAGGGCGCCGATGTGATCCAGCAATAGCGCTGCGGTCCTGCAGCGCCGGCGCTGAGACAATTCACGCATGACCGCGCAGGAATCGCTGTTCGACGCCGACGGCGCCAGCGACAAACCGATGCCCGCGCCATCGGCGGACGCGCCGCTGGCCGAACGGCTGCGCCCGCAGCAGCTCGACGAAGTCATCGGCCAGCGCCACCTTCTCGGCCCGGGTCGTCCGCTGCGTGTGGCGTTCGAGTCGGGCCGCTTGCATTCGATGATCCTGTGGGGCCCGCCCGGTGTGGGCAAGACCACGCTCGCGCGCCTGGTCGCGAACATGGTCGACGCGCAATTCATCGTGCTGTCGGCCGTGCTGTCGGGTGTGAAGGAGATCCGCGAGGCGGTCGAACGTGCGCGCGCCGCGCGCGCCTCGGGCCGCGCCACGGTGGTGTTCGTCGACGAGGTGCACCGCTTCAACAAGGCACAGCAGGATGCCTTCCTGCCGCACGTGGAATCGGGCTTGTTCACGTTCATCGGCGCTACCACGGAGAACCCGTCGTTCGAAGTCAACTCGGCGCTGCTGTCGCGGGCCACCGTGCACGTGCTCAAGCCGCTCGAGTCCGATGAGCTGATCGAGCTGCTGGTGCGTGCGAGGGCCTTGCTGAAGGGCGGCGAGTTGAGCGAAGCGGCGCGCGACCGACTGATCGGTTATGCCGATGGCGATGCGCGTCGCCTGCTCAACGCCTACGAGAACCTGGTGGCGATGTCGGCGGGCGTGCCGTTGCTCGACGAAGCCATGCTGGAGCGCACGCTGGGCGAGATGCTGCGCCGCTACGACAAGGGCGGCGAGCAGTTCTACGATTCGATCTCGGCGTTGCACAAGGCGGTGCGCGGATCCGACCCCGACGCCTCGTTGTACTGGCTGGCGCGCATGCTCGATGGCGGCGTCGACCCGCGTTATGTGGCGCGCCGCGTGGTGCGCATGGCCAGCGAGGACATCGGCCTGGCCGACCCTCGGGGCCTTCGCCTCGCGCTCGATGCGGCCGAGGTGTACGAACGCCTGGGCAGCCCCGAAGGCGAATTGGCGCTGGCGCAGGCCGTGGTCTACCTGAGCATCGCACCCAAGTCCAACGCCACCTACAACGCCTGGGGCGCGGTGCGCGATTTCGTGCGCGAGGATGGCACAAGGCCGGTGCCGCTGCACCTGCGCAATGCGCCGACGCGCCTGATGAAGCAGCTGGGCTACGGCAAGGGCTACCGGTATGCGCACGACGAACCCGAGGGGTTTGCCGCCGGCGAGACCTACTGGCCCGACGGCGTGCCGCCGCAGCGGTTCTACGAGCCGGTGCAACGAGGGTTGGAGCAGCGCATCGCCGAGCGTCTGGCCCAGTTGCGCGGCCTCAACGACGAAGGGGCCAAGAGGCCTCCCGATGCGTCGTCGGATCCCACGGCCGACACCGAGTAGCTGGCCGCAGCCAGCGGGTATCCCCCGCCCTGGCGCGAAAACTGCACTTCTACAATCGCGCCGTCCGCGAGGGGGCCCAAGTCGGGTTTTCGGCGGCGCACCAAACGGGTTGGGATGGACGTTCTACTGCAGCAGATCATCAACGGTCTGGTGTTGGGCAGCGTATACGCGCTGGTCGCACTCGGCTACACGATGGTCTACGGCATCATCAACCTGATCAACTTCGCCCACGGCGAGGTGCTGATGGTGGGCGCGCTGGTCAGCTGGACCGTCGTGACATTGCTCGCCGACTCCGGCCTGCCCGGTTGGCTCAAGTTGCTGATCTCGCTGATCGCCGCCGTGGTGGTGTGCGCGGCGCTCAACTTCCTGATCGAGAAGGTGGCTTACCGGCCGCTGCGCAACGCGCCACGCCTGGCACCGCTGATCACGGCCATGGGCATGAGCCTGCTGCTGCAGACGCTGGCCATGATCATCTGGAAGCCCAACTACAAGCCCTATCCGATCCTGCTGCCGAGCGAGCCGTTCCACATCGGTGGGGCGGTGATCAACACCACGCAGATCCTGATCCTGGTGGCGACCGCGGTCACGCTGATCGGGCTGATGTGGCTGGTGAACCGCACCAAGCTCGGCCGCGCGATGCGCGCCACCGCCGAGAATCCGCGCGTCGCGGCGCTGATGGGCGTCAAGCCCGACATGGTGATCTCGGCCACTTTCATCATCGGCGCCGCGCTGGCCGCGCTGGCCGGCGTGATGTACGCAGCCAACTATGGCTCGGTGCAGCACACGATGGGCTTCCTGCCTGGGTTGAAGGCGTTCACCGCGGCGGTGTTCGGCGGCATTGGCAACCTCGCCGGTGCCGTGGTCGGCGGCGTGCTGCTCGGGCTGATCGAGTCGCTCGGTGCCGGCTACATCGGGCGCCTGACCGGCGGCGTGCTGGGCAGCCACTACCAGGACATCTTTGCCTTCATCGTGCTGATCCTCGTGTTGACCGTGCGGCCGCAGGGCTTGCTCGGCGAAAGGGTGGCCGACCGTGCGTGAGAGCCTCGTCAAGCACAAGCTGATCGTCTTCATCGCCACCGCGGTCTTGCTGGTGGTGTTGCCCGGCGTCGCCCAGTACGCCGGCAACTTCTGGGTGCGCATCATCGACTTCGCGCTGCTCTACGTGCTGCTGGCGCTCGGCTTGAACATCGTGGTGGGCTATGCCGGCCTGCTCGACCTGGGGTACATCGCGTTCTATGCCGTGGGTGCCTACATGTTCGGGTTGCTGGCCTCGCCGCACCTGAGCGACACGTTTCCCACCATCAAGGCACTGTTCCCCGGCGGCCTGCACACGCCGTTGTGGGTCGTGATCCCGTTGGGCGCGGCGCTGGCCGGCTTCTTCGGCGCGGTGCTGGGGGCTCCGACGCTCAAGCTGCGCGGCGACTACCTGGCGATCGTGA
>DATKJN010000286.1:0-2091 GCA_035543655.1 Burkholderiaceae bacterium
GCGTCTGCAGGTCGCCCATCGATTCGGTGAGCTTGTCGCCGACCACCGGCATCAGGTACAGCCATTCGGCGACGAAGCGCCCGGTGTACTCAGGCCACAGGCGGTTCTCCACCAACAGGCCGATGCCGTTGTTCGATGCCGTGGCGTAGTAAGCCATCAGCCGCTCGAACGCGAACTCCCACACCGTGTCGTAGTCGTTGACAAAGTAGTGCCACGACCGGAAGTACTCGGTGGCGGTGAACGCCACGTACACCACCACCGGCGCGATCAACGGGATCGCGGTGGCGAGCGACCAGGTCCGCTCGCGCATCATGCGCGCGTAGGCCAGGCGCGTCACCGAGTAGGCGACGACCAGTTCGATCACCGCCAGCCGCTCCGACCATGCCACGGCGCGGATGCAGCCGAGCACGAACACGCAGATCAATGCTGCCTGCTCCCAGCGCGCGACCGGCCGGGCACGGCTGCCGCGCATCGCGGCATACGCAACCACGTAAGCCACACCGAACTGCGTCATGGTGGTGACGCCCGGCATCGTGGTGGCGATGTCGCGGATGCTGCTGCGTTCGCCGGCGAAGATCTCGAGCATCAACCCGGGGTTCTCCAACAGCGGTTGGAACCACACGGCGTAGGCCAACGCCGTGCAGCCGAACAGCCCGGCCATGAGCCAACGGGGCACGTCGAAGGCGAGCGCGGGCTGCCAGGTGGCTTCGCGGCGCACGGCCATTGCCGCCGCGATGCCGAGCGCCAGCGCCACCAGCAACGCAGCGCCCCAGGCGTAGTGCAGACCCGGGATGTAGGTGTGCGGCACCACGCGCGAGAAGTCGAACGCCATGAACGACGCGTAGACGAGACCGATGATGGCCACGCACGCCAGCGGATTCAGCCACCACAGTTCGCTGGTCGGGCGGCCGATCACGACCGGCTGCGGCATCGCCCAGGCGGTGGGTTGGACCATGCCCGACATCGAGGGCCCCAGCGGGGCGGCGCGCGGCAGTCTCATCGCGCTCCCTGCACGCGATGGGCCGAGTGCCCTCGCCATGACCGCAATGCGCTCACGCCGGGCTCCCGCGGCGCAGCAGCTTGATGCCGGCGCGCAGCTCACCCGACACGTTGCTCGATGCAAGAGCGCTCACCACTGCGCGCGGCGCCAGCAGCATGAAGCCCACCCACAGCCGCTGCACCCAACGTTCGATCCGGGTGTAGCCGGGCCAGCGTGCCAAGGATTCGTTCATGCCGCGCCAGATCGCGCGGCGGGTGTCGTTCGCATACGGATGTCCCGCCGGATCGAGGCGCCACGACAGCGTGCGCAGTCGCCAATCCCAAGGCAGCGTGAGTTGCTCGCTCGGCCACACGATGCCGGTGCACTGCGTGCCCCACTCAGCCGCCAGCACGCGGCGGTTGTCCGATTGCTTCAGCGCGCCACCGGCCGAACGGTCCATGTTGCCGACCAGGCCGGAGCGCCGGGCGGCGTGTGTGTGCAGCCGATAGCAGCCGATCGTGCCGGGCACGGTGACCACTCGGCCATGGAACACGCAGAGCAAATTGGGCACGGTGTCGGCGCTGCGCCGCCAGTGGGGTGCCTGCAGCGGGAAGTACGGCGCGATCGCGCTGCGACGGTACAGATTGCCGCTCGACGGCGGCGCACCGTACTGGCGGAAGGCTTCGACGATCGGCCGCACGTCGCCGTCGTGCGCGTAGTAGGGCACCGCGCCGCCGAGCGGATGGCCGTCGGCGTCGATGCGGCGCAGATAGCCTTGCACCTTGGCCACCTGGTCGTCGGCGCACGACAGCATGCATGCCAGCGCGCCGCAATCGAGCAGGTCGTCGGAGTCGAGAAACATCACCCACTCGCCGCGGCTGGCCGCGAAGCCGGCGTTGTAGGCCGCACCCTGGCCGCCGTTGGGCTGTTGGATCGCTCGCACGCGATCGCCATAGCCCTGGATCACTGACCAGGAGTCGTCGGTCGAACCGTCGTCGACCACGATCACCTCCAGCGGATGCCAGGTCTGCGCCAGCGCGCTGTCGATCGTGGCGGCGACGTAGCGCGCGTAGTTGTAGTTGTTGATGACGATCGATACCAGCATGGCTTCC
>DATKJN010000287.1:0-2400 GCA_035543655.1 Burkholderiaceae bacterium
GCCCAGCGTCATGCCGCCCGCGCAGTAGACGATGGCGTTGCTCTTGACGAACTTGGCCACCTTCCAGGCGAACATCAGGTCATCGAGCTGCGCGGCCGTGGGCTGCTTCTTCGTCACCACCGTCAACTCGCTGCGCTGCACATTGCGGTCGTCGGCGCTTTGCAGCAGCAAGCCGCCGCCGACGCGCTTGAAGTCGAGCGCATTGCCTTGCGCCGAGATCGGCACCTCGAGCAGGCGCACGTTGGCCTTGCTGGCGAACAGCGCGCGCGCCTCGGCGGTGATGACTGGCGCGATCAGCACCTCGACGAATTGTTTGTTGGCCTGGATCGCTGCGGCCGCCGCGCCGTCGAACGGCCGGTTGAACGCCACGATGCCGCCGTAGGCGCTGGTCGGGTCGGTCTTCCACGCCTTGCCATAGGCCTGCGCGGACGACGTGCCGACCCCGACGCCGCACGGATTGGCGTGTTTGACGATCACGCAGGCGGGCGAGTCGAACGTCTTCACGCACTCCCAGGCCGCGTCGGCGTCGGCGATGTTGTTGTAGCTGAGCTCCTTGCCCTGGATCTGCGTCCACTGCGCCAGCGTGCCCGGTGCGGGCTCGCGCTCGCGATAGAACGCAGCGTTCTGGTGCGGGTTCTCGCCGTAGCGCAACGCCTGCGTCTTCGCCACCTGCAGGTTGAACACCTGCGGGTAGGGTTCGCGAGGTGGCGCCTGGTGCGGCTGGTTTTCGGCGCCGGGCGTGAGTGAGGTCAGGTAGTTGGCGATCAGGCCGTCGTAACCCGCGGTGTGCGCGAACACCTTCTTCGCGAACGCGAACTTGGTGGCGCGCGTCAACCCGCCGGCGTCGAGCTCTCGCAACACCTGCGCGTAGTCGGCCGGGTCGATCACCACGCCGACGTCCTGCCAGTTCTTGGCCGCGGCGCGCAGCATCGCCGGGCCGCCGATATCGATGTTCTCGATCGCCTGTTCGAGCGTGCAATCGGCGCGCGCGATGGTTTGTGCGAACGGGTACAGGTTGATCACCAGCAACTCGATCGTCGCGATGCGGTGTTCCTTCAGTGCCGCCATGTGGGCGGCGTCGTCGCGGCGCGCCAACAACCCCCCGTGGATGTGCGGGTGCAGCGTCTTCACGCGGCCGTCGAGCATCTCCGGGAAGCCGGTCACCTGCGACACCTCGGTCACCGCCAGGCCCGATTCGGCCAGCAGGCGCGCGGTGCCGCCCGTGGACCACAGCTCGATGCCGCGCTGGTGCAGCGCGCGGGCGAACTCGACAACGCCGGTCTTGTCGGAGACGGAGATCAGCGCGCGCGGCATCGTCAGTCGGCGCTGGGCCGCTCCCAAGCCGACTGCGCCACCTCGGGGGGCAGCGAACGCAGTGAGCGTGGGGGCACGTTCATTCGCTTCACTTCAGGAGCTTGTGGTCGGTGAGCTTGCGGCGCAGCGTGTTGCGATTGATGCCCAACCACTCGGCGGCCTTGCTCTGGTTGCCGTCGGCCTGGCGCATCACCACCTCGAGCAGCGGCTTCTCCACCGCGTTCATGATCATCTCGTGCACCGCATGCGGTTCGGTGCCGCGCAAGTCGTCGAAGTAGCGCTCCAGCGTGTCGCGCACGCACTCTTCGAGGTGCCTGCGGCTCATCGAGCCTCCCTGGCACTGCGTGTCTTCCCCCCGCGAGGGGGCTTCGGATAGCCGTGCGGGCTCATGCGGCCAGGCTCAACGCGTCGTCGTTGGCCGCGATCGTCTGCGGCAGCAGCCGGTGCTGTTCACCGAGCCGGTCGAAGAACGTGGCCACCGCCTCGACCTGCGCGGCGCAGCTGTCGAGCGTGTTCATCGCCGCGCGGAACGCCTCGCCGCCGGGCAGTGCACGCACCGCCCAGCCGATGTGCTTGCGGGCGCTGCGCACGCCGCTGAACTCGCCGTGCAATACGTAGTGGTCGTGCAGGTGTTCGAGCAGCCAGGTGCGCACGTCGGCGGTGGCCGGTGGTGCGAGTGGCTGGCCGGTGGCGAGCTCGTGCGCGATCTCGCGAAAGATCCACGGCCGGCCTTGCGCCGCGCGCCCGATCATCAGTGCGTCGGCGCCGGTGACACGCAACACCTCGCGCGCTTTCGCCGCGCCGTCGATGTCGCCGTTGGCGACCACCGGGATGCGCACGGCGGCCTTGACCGCCGCGATGGTGTCGTACTCGGCGTCGCCCTTGTAGCCCTGCTCTCGCGTTCGGCCGTGCACGGTCACCATGGCGATGCCAGCGGCTTCGGCGCTGCGTGCAATGCGCACCGCATTTCGCTCGGAAGCGCTCCAGCCCGAACGCATCTTCAGCGTGACCGGCACACGGTGCGGCGCACAGGCCTCGACCACCGCCTCCGCGATGGCGATGGCGAGCAGCTCGTCCCGCATCAGC
>DATKJN010000288.1:0-3723 GCA_035543655.1 Burkholderiaceae bacterium
GACGCTCTCCACCTCGAACCCATTGGCGTGCACGACCACCGTCTTGCCGAAGCTCGAGAAGCTCGTTTCGTCGCCGGCGCGATCCACCGCACCGGCGGTCATCAAGTTGGGCAGCTCGAAGCCGGCCGGGATGTACTCGACGAAGTCGGCACTGTTGTCTTCGTTGCCGGCGCCAGCAATGAACAGAATCTCCGGCGCCGACTGAAACGCCACCTTCAACGCGTCGCGTTCGATCGCAAACAGGCCTTGCGCGATCTTCTTGCGGTCTTCTCCGTCCTTGCCCATGCCGTGAAAGGACAGCGCGGACTCATAAAAACCGGGTCCGTAGCGCCAACTCATGTTGACCACCCGCACGCCGGCTGCCTTGAAACTCTCGACGATGCGACCGTAGTTCGCAGCGTACGCGCGCGCGACCGCTTCACTCGGCTTCGGTGGGATGGTCAGGTGGCTCCAGTGCATTGCCACCGGGTACACCGACGCAAACGGATTGCCTGCGACCGCGATGCCAGCCACATGCGTGCCATGCGTGTACATCCCGGCCAGCGCGAGGTCCTCCTTGAACGACTTCACCTGCTCCGGCTTGAGCTGCGCCATGGTTTGCTTGAGCTGCCGAGCTTCGTCGGTGTCGAGCGCGGCGCGCAGGTCGAGACTGCCCTTGACCAAGCGCTTGAGCGTCGGCCAGCGCGCCTGTGCCTCACCCAGAGGGCGCAGCAAGTCGGGCACGGCCTTGCCGTCTTGATCGAACGCGAGGCCGCGGTGCGGGCTCGCCTTGAACAATGCCATATCGACGCCCGAATCCCAGATCGCGATCAGCACCGGCTTGGCCGGCGCTGAGGCGGGCAACACGGCCAGCCGTTCGGTCCACCGATCGGGTTTGGCCGGTGCCGCCGCCATTTGGCGCTCGATCACCGGAGCCAGTCCGGCGACGATCGCCGCGCGCAGCGGCAGCAGGTGGTCGAGCTGCGCCCGTGCGCCGATCAGACCGGCGACCATGCTGTCGTCGACCACCCGATTCGAGTTGCGCGCCGCCTCGTCGGCCTGGCTGCGGACGCCGCCGATCACCAGCGACGGATGCGTGATCTCGAGCTGCCCCTTCATCGCCTTGACGCTGTCTTGCACATCGGCCCACGGCATGGCGGCAAAACGCTGGGTGATGCGGGCTTGCAATGCGTCGGCGCTCTTGCCTTCGCGCTTGGTCTGGGCCAGCAGTTCCGACAGCACGCCGCTGGTGTGCTTCGGCCCCGGCTTGTCTTGCAGCGTGCGCAGTTGCACGGCCAGCGGCGTCACTGCAGCCCAGTCGCCGCGCAGCAGCGCGATGTTCATTCGCGCCCCAACCATGGCGCGCAGGGTGGATTGATCCTGGATGTCGAAGCGCGCCAGGTCGCTCAAGATGTCGCGCTCGAGCGCATCGGCCAGAGGCATCAGGTCGGACAGCGGCCCTTCGAGCAGTTCGCTGGGTAGCTTGGGTAGCGTGTGGGTGCGCCGCGGCAACTGGTCGGCGCGCGTGATCGAGGTCTTGGCCGCGGGGGTCTGGGCCTGAGCCGGTGCGGGCTGCAGCGCAGGCCAGCTGGCTGCGACCGCTGCCGCCAGGCTCCAAGCCAGCGGCGATGGCCAGCGCGCGAGGCCGGATCGAGAGTGCGTCATAGACAGTGCGATGCAGGTGTGGCCCACGCTACCCGTTGAGGCGCGAGCCGGCGAGCGCAGTGCGACGGATGGCGGCTTCGCGGGACCGAGCCGCCGGCAGGCGGTCGCATGGCCAAGCCGCTCGGCGGCTGCCTTGCGGTCACAACCGAAAGATCTTGCCCGGGTTCAGGATGTTCTTCGGATCGAGCGCTCGTTTGAGCGTGCGCATCATCTCGACGCTGTTCTCGCCCGCCTCCTCGACCAGGAAGCCCTGCTTGTGCAGGCCCACCCCGTGTTCGCCGGTGCACGTGCCTTCCAGCCGCAGTGCGCGCTGGACCAGCTGCAGGTTCAGCCGCTCGGCGGTGTCCCATTGCGACGGGTCTTTCGGGTCGATCAGGTAGGCCACGTGGTAGTTGCCGTCGCCGACGTGGCCGACGATGTAGTACGACAAGCCCGACTCGTCGGCCTCGCGCACCGATTCGCCGATCGCCTCGGCCAGGCGCGAGATCGGCACGCAGGCGTCGGTGGTGACCGTGCGGCAGCCCGGGTTGGCTGCCATGCCTGCAAAGTAGGCGCGGTGCCGCGCGGTCCACAGCCGTGTGCGCTCCTCGGGAGTGGTCGCCCACTGGAACTGTTCGCCGCCGTGCTCGTGCGCCAGGCTTTGCACGATTTCGGCCTGCTCCTTCACGCCGTTGTCGCTGCCGTGAAACTCCATCAGCAGCATGGGCGTTTCTCGCAGCGCGAGCTTCTCGTGTTTGTTGACGGCGCGCACCGCGTTGGCGTCGAGCAGCTCCACGCGGGCGATCGGCACGCCGAGTTGGATCAGCTGGATCGTGGTGTCCACGGCTGCCGCCACGGTCGGAAAGTGGCAGATCGCTGCCGAGATCGCCTCGGGCAACGGGTACAGCTTGAGCGTGACTTCGGTGATGACGCCCAGCGTGCCCTCGCTGCCGACCATCAGCCTCGTCAGGTCGTAGCCAGCGCTCGATTTTCTCGCTCGCGTGCCGGTGCGGATCACGTCGCCCGACGCGGTGACCACTTCGAGCGCCAGCACGTTCTCGCGCATCGTGCCGTAGCGCACCGCGTTCGTGCCTGACGCGCGCGTGGCGGCCATGCCACCCAGCGAGGCGTCCGCACCCGGATCGATCGGGAAGAACAAGCCCAGGTGCTTCACGGCTTCGTTGAGCTGCTTGCGCGTGACGCCGGGTTGCACGGTCACCGTCAGGTCTTCGGCGTTGATGCGCACCACTTCGTTCATGCGCGCGAGATCCAGGCTGATGCCGCCCTGCACGGCCAGCAGGTGGCCTTCGAGGGACGAGCCCACACCGAACGGGATCACCGGCACGTCATGCTGCGCCGCCAGCTTGACCGCCGCGGCCACGTCGGCGGTGGATTCACAGAACACCACCGCATCGGGTGGCGTCACTTCGAACGGAGATTCGTCGCGGCCGTGTTGTTCGCGCACGGCCTGAGCGCGGCTCAAGCGATCACCAAACCGCTCGGACAAGGCCCTGACCATGGTTTCTGGCAGTGGGCGTCGCCGCACGGACGCAGTCAGTTCGTGGGGTGCATTCATGGTCGATCTCCGCGGACACCCATTGTAGGAAGCCGGCGTGGCGCCGGGGTCGCGGGGTTACGATGCCGCCATGGGCAATCGTCTGACACGCATCGCCACCCGCACCGGTGACGACGGCACCACGGGCTTGGCCGATGGCGCCCGCGTGCCCAAAAGCAACCGCCGCGTGGCCGCGATGGGTGACGTGGATGAGCTCAATTCGCAGCTGGGCGTGTTGTTGTGCGAGCCTTTGCCGGACGATGTGCGCACATTGCTGCGAGGCATTCAGCACCAGCTGTTCAACCTCGGCGGCGAGTTGGCGCTGCCGGGACAGACACTGCTGAAGGCGCAGGAAGTGGCGGCGCTCGACGCAGCATTGGAGCACCACAACGCCAAACTCCCGCCTCTCGCCGAATTCATCCTGCCGGGCGGTACCCGCAGCGCCGCCATCGCCCACGTGGCGCGCACGGTGGCTCGGCGCGCCGAGCGCGCACTGGTCGCGCTGGGTGAGGTCGACCCGGTCAATGCAGCGCCGCGTCAGTATC
>DATKJN010000289.1:0-7539 GCA_035543655.1 Burkholderiaceae bacterium
GGCCATCGAGCAGCGGAAAGTACTTCTGGTTGGCCTTCATCGTGAGGATGAGGCACTCGGGGGGCACGGACAGGAACTCGGGCTCGAACTGGCACCGCAGCACGTTGGGCCGCTCGACCAAGCCCGTCACCTCGTCGAGCAAGGCGTCGTCGTCGATCGGTTTCAGGCCCAGCGCGCCGGCCGCATGCTGCAACTGGCGCACGACCTCGGCGCGCCGGTGCGCGAAGCCCGCGATCACCGCGCCTTGCTCCTCGAGCTGGCGGGCGTAGTGGTCGGCATCGCGGATGCGGATCGGCTCGACACTCGCCTCGAAGCGGTGGCCGAGCGTGTCGCGACCAGCCTCCAGGCCGAGCGCGTGCACCGGCACCACGTCGGCGCCATGCAGCGCGACGAGGCGGTGCGCGGGCCGCACGAACTGCACGTTGCTCCAGCCATCGGCCAGCTGGTAGCTCATCACCTTGGGAATCGGCAGCGACGACAGCGTTTCGTCGAGCGCGTTCTGCAGGCCCGTTGACAACGTGGCGCCTTTGGCCAACGAGCGAAGAAACAGCGCCCGCGCCTTGCCATCGATGTCTTCATACAAGCGGTCGCTGCCCTCGACGGCGTCCGGCCACCGATCGGCGAGGGACTCGCGCCCCAGCTTGGCCATGGCCTTGCGCAACGCAGCGGTCGGTTTGCCGCCCGCGTCGAGCGCAACACTCACTGGCATCACCTTGCGCACGACTTCTTGGTCCGGCGCCACGGCCAGCACGCCGCTGACATGGGCCGCCAGCCGGCGCGGCGTCGCATAGGCCGTGACCGCGCTCTGCTCGTTGGTGAGTGCCTGCCGCTTCAACGCCTGGTGCAGGCGCGCCGCGAACTCCTCGCCCAACCGCCTCAGCGCCTTGGGCGGCAGCTCTTCGACGAACAATTCGACCAGCAGATTCTGGGTGGTCGACATCAGGCCGCTTCCTTCGCCAGCGCGGCCAGCGTCTCGTCGGCCCATGCGCGCGGCGCCATCGGAAACTTCAACCGTGCGCGGCTGTCGAGATAGCTCTTGGCCACCGCACGTGCCAGGTTGCGGATGCGGCCGATGTAGGCGGCGCGTTCGGTCACGCTGATCGCGCCGCGCGCATCGAGCAGGTTGAACGTGTGCGCTGCCTTCAACACCTGCTCGTACGCCGGCAGCGCCAGTTGCTGCTGCATCAGGTGCTGCGCCTGGCGCTCGTGCTCGCCGAACGCACTGAGCAGGAACTCCACGTTGCTGTGCTCGAAGTTGTAGGCGCTCTGCTCGACTTCGTTCTGGTGGTACACGTCGCGGTACGTGATGCCCGGCGCCCACTGCAGGTCGAAGATGCTCTCCACGCCCTGGATGTACATCGCCAGGCGCTCGAGGCCGTAGGTGATCTCGCCGGTGATCGGCCGGCATTCGATGCCGCCCACCTGCTGGAAGTAGGTGAACTGCGTGACCTCCATGCCGTTGAGCCACACCTCCCAGCCGAGGCCCCAGCAGCCGAGCGTGGGGTTCTCCCAATCGTCTTCGACGAAGCGCACGTCGTTCTTCTTCAGATCGAAGCCAAGCGCCTCGAGCGAACCGAGGTACAGGTCGAGGATGTCGGCCGGAGCCGGCTTCAGCACCACTTGGTACTGGTAGTAGTGCTGCAGGCGATTGGGGTTGTCGCCGTAGCGGCCATCCTTCGGCCGCCGGCTCGGTTGCACATAGGCGGCCTTCCAAGGCTCGGGGCCGAGTGCGCGCAGGAAGGTGGCCGTGTGGCTGGTGCCTGCACCCACTTCCATGTCGTAGGGCTGCAGCAGGGCGCAGCCCTGTGCGTCCCAATAGGTCTGCAGCTTGAGGATCAGTTGCTGGAAGCTCAGCATCGCGGCCCGCTCGACGACAGCGGTCCTGGTGGGGAAAGGCGCGATTTTATGGGCGCGCCCCGTCGCGGCGCGTGCAGTGGCGAAGCGCGGCGCGTCAGGGCGCTTCTTTGGGCTGCCCCGCGGTGCTCGGCTGTGCGCCCACCGGCGGCTGCAACGACCGCAGCTTGTCGACCAGGCCTCCCAGCGGGTTGGCGCTCGTGCTGGGCGCAGCCCCATTCGGCGCTGCGGCCCCGGTGGCCTGCGTGGCGCTGGGATTGGCTTCCGCCGGCGCAGGGGTTCGCGCAGCGGGCGAAGCGGCCTTCGGTTGCACGGTGTTCTGCGGCGCGCCCGTGCGCAACTGCGCCACGCGGGTGCGCACCGCGGGATCGAGCTGGGCATTCATGACCAACTCGCGTTCTTCAGGCGCCGGGTGTGACGCATCCCATCCGGTCTTGCCCGTGCCGGCGCGCGCTGCGGCGAACTTCTTCACCGCCGCCTTGGCATCGACGCCATTGAGGCGCACGAGCAGATAGGTGCCGCATGCATCGCCTTCGAGCTCCTGGACCTGATCGAAGCGCTGGAACATCAACTCGGTGGCCTTCATCGTGCCGAACAAGGTCTCCATCACACGCACCGGGTCCTGCGCGAAGTCGAGCAGCGGTTTCACGCTCTTGCTGATCTCCAACGAGTCGACCACCTTCACCTGGACCTCCTTGAGCGCATGCCGGCGCGTCATGTGGGCCACCTCGTGGCTCAGCCGCAAGGCGATGTCGTTGCGATCCAGGGTCTTGTCCTGCAGCATGCCGGTGGTCACGTAGACGAAGCCGCCGGGCCCCACCGACGCATTGGATTCATCGGCCTGCGTGACCGCCAACGTGAACGCATACGGGTTGTCGCCGGGCAACGTGGCCACGATGCCATCGAGCAGTGACTTCGTCAGTTCGTAGCGCGGGCGCAAGGTCCTGGGCAGGCCGGTCGGATCCAGCACCAGGCTCTCCTTGCGGTACTTCTGATCCATCCACTCGCCGATCCTTCGCTCGCCCGACACCGGCAGCCAGACCTTCTGCTTGGCCATGACCCGCAGGTTGGCGTACATCTGCTTCTGCTCCGCGTTCGCCTTGCCGCCGATCTCGGGCACCTTGCCGATCAGCACGCCGGGCCCGACGATGCGAGCGAGCTCCATCGTCATGCCCACCGGGTCGGCAGAGTCGAACAAGCGCTCGCACAGAAAATCGGCGTTCAAGCTGCCGAGCTTGTGCACCCGCTGCGCCTCGAAGTCGCGCCCGGTGGCGGCCATGGTTTCGGACGATTGCGCCCGGACGGGCGTCACCATGCAGCAGCCGATGGCGAGTGCCGCGCTCAGACCGGCGCGGCGTGCGATCCACTTCATCACTTCTTGATCCCCCTCAGGACGACTTCGCGATTGAAACTGAGCCCTTCTTGCTCCAGCAGCAGCGCCTTGCCCACTGCGCGCATGTCCGGGGCCAGGCGCTCGTCGCGGTCGATGCGGGCGATGGATTCATCCAGCTGCGACTGGACATCCGCGGCCACGATCTCGAACGCGCCGTCGGGCAACTTGCCGCGGGCGGTGGCGATGCGGATGTTGTAGGTGGCTCCGGGGCGCAGCTTGGCGCGATCGAGCGTGAGGCCCTGCGCGGCCAGCGTTTCAATCAGCATCCGCGGCCCTTCGAAGACCTGCACCCGTGCCTCGCCTTCGAGGTTGCTGAACCGGACCGACAACCCTTCGGGCGGGATGTAGACGTCGCCGAACGGCGCACCCACTTGCGCCGGCTTGTCGAAGAACTTCTTGCCCGCCACCGCGCGTTCGGGCGCGTCGGTGAGGATGCTGAGCAATGCGCGGCCGACCGTGTTCACCGGCTGCGCATTGCCGTTGAGCTTCGGCACACTCAGCGCGGCACCCGCCTTGACCAAGGCCACACCCACCTGGCCAGCGCTGTCGATGTACTGCGCCATCGCAGTGCCGGCATCGAGCTTCAGAGTCGCGCAGTCGTTCACCACCGTGTTCGGCTGCAGGGCCTTCCCTCCGAGCCGGGCCGCGGCTCCCGACGCGTCGGCCGTCGGCGTCACGATGCAGGCCGTGGCGCCGACCTGACCCGGCAGCGCGGCAACGATGAGAAAGAACAGGCAAAACGGGGAAACGACTTTCACGCGTCAAGCTCCGAAATGTGCGACCAACATGCCCCACAAGGTCGATCTGAACAGCAGGTAGATGGCGAACAGCCAGACGCCACACCACATCAGTGCGCCCGCGCCGTCCGCCCAGCGAGCGACGATGCCGTTGGCACCGGTCCACGGGCCGGTGTGAAGGCGGCCCAACGTGGCCAGCCCGAATCCGATGGCACGCAGGTTGGACGACCAGCCTCGAAACGCGCGGCGCCTGAGCCGGCGCCAGCGGGCACGCGGACTTCCGGTGTCCGCAGGCGCGCCGACATGGCGCCACACACTGAAGCCGAGGTAAGCCAGCGGCAGCATCAACACCACGCTCCAGGCCAGCGCGCGCGCGGCCGCCTCGCTGCCAGGCGGCAGGGCGGGCACAGCGTGCACGACCCCGATGGTTGCAGCAAGAACCATTGCGAGCCAAATGGCGCTCAATCGCGCCCGCACCGTGAGGTGTTCGATCGAGTGTTTCACGGCGCCCGAGGCGATCCGATACAACACCACCACGATCCACAACAGCAGCGCAAGCATCGTGGTGTCGACAGGCAGCGTGAGATTCAGGCACCAACGCAACACGCCGTCGATCAGGATCAAGGTGAGCGCCGTTGCCACCACGGCAGCCACCGCCATCGCTGCGAGGGCGAAAGCCCAGACCACGTGTCGGCCCGATCCGGTGCTGCGTTGACTGGCTGTGCGTCCCACTTCTTGCTGCTGTGCCCGGCGACGAATCGCCACGAACGCGAACTCCAAGATCGGATGCAGCAGCGCCTCGATGATCACCACATCGAGCAGGAT
The DNA here is from genome assembly GCA_035543655.1 of Burkholderiaceae bacterium. Taxonomy (GTDB): domain Bacteria; phylum Pseudomonadota; class Gammaproteobacteria; order Burkholderiales; family Burkholderiaceae_C; genus JAEUPI01. Next base: position 4,810 of record DATKJN010000289.1, read on the forward strand.
GTCGATGACCTTTGGCAAGTGTGCGAGCGGCTGCAGCCACGATCGAATCCACGCTGCATGCACCAACGCGCCGGCCCGCTCGCCGACAAAGGTGCTGTGGAGGTCTGACATGCCGTATTGCCACGTGCCGCCGATGACCACGACCTTGGCGGTCCCAAGCACGTCAGCCGTAGCGATGTCTGAGAAGGCCCACGGTTCGAGGTCGCTCTGGCGCAGCAAGTCGTGGCGCAACACGATGTCGCCATGCGACGCCCACTCGACCATCGGCTGCGGTGCGAGTAGGAGCTCTCCGCTCGACCTCACTTCCGCTTTCAGGAGCGTCTGCTTCACCTTGTCGAGCTCTGCGCGGGAAACCGTCGACCCCACAATCGGGCTCGGAGAGCGCAGGCGCACACAAATCGGATTGCGCTTGTGACCCAAGTGGCTGACATGGTCGGCGACGGCGCGGCCGATGTCCCATCGGGGTGCCCGAGTGCCACTGGGATCGGCTGTGTCGTGCACGAGGCCGAAGCGCGTGGCGATCGTCGGTTGCGCCACCACGGCCGACCTGCTGGTGGTGGTCGGGACCCCGCCCTCGTCAAGGCCGCAACGCGCACGCACCCAACGCAGCTGGCGTTCAAAGGTCGCCGGATGCTCGACCGCCCATGCGGGCTCCAGAAGCACCAGCCGCGCGGCATGCGCGGTGAACCACGCGTCGAGTTCGGCGCGCGCAACAGGAGTCTTTTCGTCGTCGCCCGCACGAGGCGCGACATCGAAATCGATGACGATCCACGCGTCGTCCGGCACGGCGTCGTGCGTGGCCTGAAGCATGCGGAGCAGTGCGGCGGGTTCCAGCGGCACGCGGTGCGCAAACCCATCGTCGCTGGCAAACAGGCGATTGCCGATCGACAGGCTCACGACGCCGCGACGTTCCGTGTTGAAGCCAACGAGCAACCCTTGCTCCTGTCTCCACGGCAGCACCGTCGCCTGCACCACCGCCGTGATCTCGCGCATCACCACACCGGTGTACTTCCAGCCGGCGAACTGCTGCACGGCGGCGATCACCAACACGGTGATGAAGGCGACGCGAAAGATCTTGCTTTCCAGCCGGTCGAGCACGAACTCCTGCAGCACGCGCCACAGCGTTCTTCGCGCAGGCCCGCTTGCCGGGACCGTGACCGACTGGTCTCGGGACATGATGGTTGGCATTGACGAGCGCCCCCACAGCGGAACCGCAGCGGTGCATTGGGCGCGGGTCATCGCTTGTATCAGAGCGGGCGACTCGTCGAGATCGCGTCACCCCCGTTCGAGCACTAGGGAAACCTCGCGAAGAGGCCGCGATGCACCGCAATCGAACGCGATGCACCGCGCCAAGGATGTTCTGAATGTGCACCGCGCCCAGCCTGGGCACGGCGCTCGCTCATGCGGCCGCGGCGGCGCGCGTCCGGCGCAGGGCGCAGATCCCAAGCACGAGCAAGGCTGCAACGGCGTACGGCCACAAGCCCAATCGTGCGCCCCACCACGCATACGGTGTGAGGCCGCTGCGGCCCTGCACCTGCGCATCGAGAACACCGCGCGTGAACGGTGCGAGCTGCGCGCTGACTCTGCCTTGGTGATCGATGACGCCGGTGAAGCCGGTGTTGGTGGCGCGCAGCATCGGACGCTGGAACTCCAGCGCGCGCATGCGCGAAATGTGAAGGTGCTGGTCGACCGCGATCGTGTCGCCGAACCAGCCGATGTTGCTGACGTTGACGAACGCGGTCGGCGCGGTGTCGTCGTCGGTGAAGCGAAGCGCCAGCTCGTCGCCGTACAGGTCTTCGTAGCAGATGTTCGGTCCCCATCGCCCACCGGCAAACGCGAACGATGGCGGGTTGCGCGCGCCTCGCATGAAGTCGCCGAGCGGGATGTTCATCAACTCGGTGAACCAGCGAAATCCGCTCGGAATGAACTCGCCGAACGGCACCAGGTGCTGCTTGTCGTAGCGATACGGTGCGCCGCCGTCGACCGTGCGCGTCAGTCCGATCACCGAGTTGCTGTAGCCGCGGTCGTAGTCGCCGAGCGGCACGCCGACCAGTGCGGCGCGGCCGGGCTCGCCGAAGTGGTCGATCAGCGCGCTCAGGTAGCCGGGCACCAGTTCGTTCAGCTGGGACGGCAGCAACGGGATCGCCGTCTCCGGCGCCACGACCAACTTTCCGCCGGCCTGGCGCATCGTGTCGGCCAGCCAGCTGAGGGTGGCCGGCAACTGCTCGACGACGAACTTCTCGTCTTGCGGCACGTTGGTTTGCAGCAGGCTCACCGTCACCGTGGCGCCCGGGCGGCTGTGCGACGTGGGGCCCACGAGTGCCGCCACGCCCAGCAGCGCCAACGCCAGCGCGCCGGCCTTGGGGTGCCGGAGCGCATGGGACGCCAACGCGGCCAGCCACGCGGCAGCCGCACCGATGCCCAACACGCCGAGCCACGGCGCCAGCATCGCGAGCGGCGAGTCGATGTGCGCGTAGCCGGACACGACCCACGGAAAGCCGGTGAACAGCCAGGTGCGCGCCAGTTCCGCCAGCAGCCATGCGGCGGCAAACAGCGCGCTGTTGCGCCACCAGAGGCCGCCGCGCCAGCGCGCCACCAGCGCCATGGCACCGGCGAGGTACAGCGAGAGCGCAGCAGCAAGCGCGAGCACGGCCAGGGCCGCCAGAACCGCAGGCAGGTGTCCGTAGCGGTGCATGCTGATGAACAGCCACCACACGCCGGCACCAAGCC
>DATKJN010000290.1:0-3281 GCA_035543655.1 Burkholderiaceae bacterium
GGTCTCGGCGACGGTGGGCACGTCGGGCGCGGCGGCCGAGCGTTTGGCCGTGGTCTGCGCCAGCGCGCGGATCTTGCCTTCCTTGGCCATCGGCAACGCCGACGGCATGTTGTCGAACATCAACTGGATCTGACCGCCCACGAGATCGGGAATCGCGAACTGGCGGCCTTTGTACGGCACGTGCTGCATCTGCGTGCCGGTGAGCGACTTGAACAGCTCGCCCGACACATGCACCGAGGTGCCGATGCCCGGTGAACCGAAGCTCAGCTTGTTCGGATTGGCCTTCATGTAGGCGATGAGCTCCTGCACCGTCTTCACCGGCAGGTCGTTGGTCACGACCAGCAGGTTGGGCGCCGACGCGATGTGGGCCACCGGAACGAAGTCCTTCACCATGTCGTACGGCATCTTGCTGTACAGCGCGCCGTTGATCGAATGCGTGCCCACGGTGCCCATCACCAGCGTGTAGCCGTCGGGCGGCGACTTGGCCACGGTGTCCGCGCCGATGTTGCCGCCGGCGCCGGGCTTGTTGTCCACCACCACCGGCTGCCCGAGATTGGCGCGCTCGCTGAACAGCCGCGCCAGGATGTCGGGAGCGCCGCCGCTGGGGAACGTGACCACCATGCGGATCGGCTTGTTCGGAAAGGCCTGCGCCAGGGCGGGCGCGACCGACAGGCTGCACAACAGGCCCACCAGCGCAGCCGCGAAGCGAATCGGTTTCATCAATCGTGTCTCCTGGGTGATAGGGGCCTTGCGCCACCGTCGCCGCAGGATAGCCCAAGCACCCGATGCGGCCGCTAGGCGGCAAATGCGCGCGCAAAGCGCGCGGCGATGCCTTGCAGTCGCTCGACCGGCTCGTTGGCGTACACCAGGCGCAGGTAGCGTGCGGTGTCGGCCTCGCCCCAGTTCTCCATCGACGTGGCCGCCACACCCTGCGGCAGCAGCGCGGCCGACGCCTGCGCGCCGCTGAGGCCGCGCGCACCCACGTCGATCAACAGCGACCAGCCGCCGGCGGCCGGAACGACACGACAGTGCGGCGACAACTCGCGCACCAGCTGGCCGTGTCGTTGTTGCCAGGTGGCGGTGCAGGACGGGATGCCGTCATCGGGTGCTTCGATCGCCGCCGCCACGGCTTGCTGGGCCAGGCCCACCGGGCACACCACGTTGGAGATCGCGACGCGGCCGATCGCTTCGGCCGCCGGCAGCGGGCACACCACCCAGCCGACGCGCCAGCCGATCATGCGGTATTCCTTCGACGCCGCCCCCACGGTCACGGTGCGCTCGCGCATGCCATCGAACGCCACCGGATGCCAGTGTGGTGCGCCATCGAACAGGATGCGTTCCATCGCACTGTCGTAGACCATCCAGGCGTTGGCCTTGACGCAGGCTTTGCAGATCGCCGCCCACTCGTCGCGCTCGAACACCGCGCCGCTGGGCATCGACGGGCTCATCATCAGGAAGGCGCGGGTCTTGGCCGACACCGCGCCGGCGATCGATTTCAGGTCGACACGCCAGCCGGTCTCGCTCGGCACCAGCCGGATGAAACGCGGCACGCCGCCAGCCAGGCGCACGCGGTTGATCAGGCCGACGTAGGTCGGGCTCGTCAGCACCACCTCGTCGCCTGGGTCGATCAGGGCCAGCAGTGCGTTGAGCACGCCGCTCAAGCCACCGGCGGACACGAAACACTGGCGCCGCCAGTCGTAGCTGCCTTCGTTCAGGCGCGCATTGCGCTCCACCAGCGCGGTGGCCGCGCGACGCAGGCGGTCGTGGCCGAAGAACGGCAGATAGCTGTTGGCGTCGTCGTCGTGCACCGCAGCCAGCGAGGCCTGCAGCGCCGGCGCCGGCGGCAGCAAGTCGGTGTCTAGGTTCTCCAGCCGCAGCATCGATGAGTCTTGCAGCGCATCGGCCTGGTCGCCCATGCGCTCGACGCCGATCGGCGTCATCGCGGCGGTGCGGCGGGCGATCGGCGGGACGGGGCGTGCGGTCATGGCGGGTTGCAGGTCGCTGGGTGGATGCGAGAACGCGCATTGTCGCGGTGCCGCGCGATCGTCCCGCTGCCGCCTGGCCTGCGAGAACGTTCAAGACGCGGCGCCGAGCGCACGTTAGAACGAAGGCCTCAACCGGAGGCCCGACGATGGCATTCGATGCGATGACGGCATTCTTCGTGTTCGCGCTGGTGGCGGCGGTCACGCCCGGGCCGAGCAACGTGATGGTGCTGGCCGCCGGCGCGCGGGCCGGGCTTGTCGGTGGCCTGCCCTGCCTGGCCGGCGTGGTGGCTGGCATGGCCCTGCTGATCGGTGCCGCCGCGCTCGGCTTGGGTGGCGTGATCACCGCGCTGCCGGCCGCGATGGTGGCGTTGCGCTGGGGTGGCGCGGCGTTGCTGCTCTGGCTCGCCTGGCAGATTGCGCGTGCCCCGCCGATGCGAGACGGCCCGCGCGCCGAGCCGGTGGGCTTTTGGCGGGCGCTGGCATTTCAGTGGGTCAACCCGAAGTCGTGGATCGTCGCGGCCAGTGCGGCAGCCACCTACGGCTCGGCCGCCAGTGACGCGCCCATCGCTCGGGCGCTGTGGATGGGAGGCCTCTTTGCAGTTGCAGCCGCGCCGAGTTGCTTGTTGTGGCTGGCCTTCGGCTCGGCGTTGCAGCGCGCGCTGACCGACCCACGGCGTGCGCGCGTGTTCAACGCGGTGATGGGGCTGTTGCTGGCCGCCTCGGTGGTGTTCGTCGTCGCCTGACGCGGCTTTGTACGATCATCGGCAGGCACGATGTCGAAATGCGCCCGCGCCGAACGACATGGCTCGGGCGAGGCACGGTGCGTCGCCCTTCTTCGGAGCCAATGCCATGGAATACATGCTGATGATTTTTTCGGACCCCAAGGGGTGGGAGCAGCTCACGCCGGCGCAAGCGGCGGAGGGCATGGCCGCTTATGGGGCCTATCACGAGGCCTTGCAGAAGGCCGGCGTGCTCAAGCACAGCTCACGCCTGCGCCCCGCCAACACCGCCACCACGGTGCGGCTGAAATCGGGCAAGTCACAGGTGCTCGACGGGCCGTTCATCGAGACGCGCGAGCAACTCGCGGGCTACTTCCAGATCGACGTCCCGGACCTCGACACCGCGTTGTCGTGGGCGGCGCGTTGTCCCGGCGCGGCCTACGGTGCGCTCGAAGTGCGCCCGGTGTGGGCCATGGGTGAACCCTGAGGCTGCTGCGCGCGCCGCCGAAGCGGCGGCGCGGCGCAGTTACGGCAAGCTGATCGCGGTGCTGGCCGCGCGCACGCGCGACGTCGCCGC
>DATKJN010000291.1:0-4770 GCA_035543655.1 Burkholderiaceae bacterium
GAGCGGCGCGAGGTGCAGGTGGCGCCGGTGCTCGATGACGAGGGCAACCCGATCACGCCGCCCTACACGCGCGCCTACGACACGCTGGTGATCGCCACCGGCAGCCACACCAACGACTACGGCACGCCCGGCGTGCACGAACATGCGATCGCGCTCGAGACGCCGCAGGAGGCCGACCGCTTCCACCGACGCATGGTCAACGCCTGCATCCGCGCCCATGTGCAAGGCGCGGCGCAAGGCGCGCACCAGGTCACGGTGGCGATCGTCGGCGCCGGCGCCACCGGTGTCGAACTCGCTGCCGAGTTGCGCAAGGCGCTGCGCCTGCTGGTGACCTATGGCCTGGATCAGATCGACGCCGAGCGCGACATCGGCATCCACTTGATCGAGGCGGGTCCGCGCATCCTCGCGGCCTTGCCGCCGCGCATCGCCGATGCGGCGGGCGAGCTGCTCAAGGGCCTGGGCGTGCAGGTGCACTGCGACGCGCCGGTGAGCGCGGTGCGCGCCGATGGGGTGGAGTTGCGCGGCGGCACGTTCCTGCCGGCGCAGCTCGTGGTGTGGGCCGCCGGCGTCAAGGCCCCGGCGTGGATGAAGGACCTGGCGGGCCTGGAGACCAACGGGCTGAACCAGTTGGTGGTGCGGCCAACCTTGCAGTGCACGCGCGACGACGCGGTGTTCGCCATCGGCGATTGCGCCGCCGCGCCGTGGCTGGGCCAGAAGGGCACGGTGCCGCCGCGCGCGCAGGCTGCGCATCAGCAGGCGTCGCACCTGGCCAAACAGCTGCCGCGCCACATGCGCGGGTTGCCGCTGAAACCCTGGCGCTACCGCGACTTCGGATCGCTGGTGTCGCTCGGCGAGCACACCACGGTGGGCAACCTGATGGGCTCGCTGGTGGGCGGCAACCTGTGGGTCGAAGGGCTGTTCGCGCGCCTGATGTACCTGTCGCTGTACAAGATGCACGAGCTGGCCGTGCACGGCTGGTGGCGCACCGCGATGGGCACCGCGTCGCGCCTGCTGCAGCGGCGCTCGGAGCCGCGCGTCAAGCTGCACTGAGCGCGGAAGAACTACTTGCGCAATTCTTCCGCGAGTTTGAGCAGTGGGACCAGGCCCGGCGAAGCTGGCTCCTGGCCGAAATCGCGCAGCGATTTCTCGATGCCTAGCATCCGGTGATCTTGAACTCGACGCGGCGATCGAGTGCATCGCTGACGTCGTCGCTGCCGGTGCCGATGATGTTCTCGCGCCAACCCATGCCGCTGGCGCGCGTGCGCGTCGACAACTCGGCCACCTCGGCGTCGAGCTTCTGCTTGATCGCGCTGGCGCGCGCCTGCGACAACCGGTCGTTGGTCTGCTCGGAGCCGGTGCGGCTGGTGTGGCCGACCACGTTCATGCACACCTTGGCTGCGCCGGCCTGGCGCGCGATCTGGCGCAGCCACAACGCATACGGCCCGTTGACCTTGGGATCGGACCAGAACTCGGTGCTGCCGGGGTTGAAAAGGAACTTCACGCCGAGGTTGCGGTTGGTGATGCCGAACGCCACCACGCGGCCGAACGCCTGCTCGGCTTCGGCCGTGCGGCCGAGGCGCCAGCTCGACAGGTACAGGCCGTTCAATGCACGCAGCTGCTCGCCCGCCGGTGTGGCGATGGCCTGGCGGTACAGGCCGAGCGCGTCGTTGTACTGGCTCGCGTTGTAGGCGTTGGTCGCGTCGTTGATCAGCGCGGCGGCAGCGATGCGCTCGAGGTAGTAGGCATCGGCCGGCTGGCCCGGCGCGCTCTGCGCGGTGCGGATGTAGCCGTCGACCACCTGGTCTTTCACCAGCACCGGGCTGTCCTGGTAGTACGGCGTCGGCGTGGTGTCGAGCCCATCGTCGCGCGCCAGCGCGCTGGCCTGCGCCAACACGTTGCGCGAACTCATCTCGACCAGCGCCAGGTTGATCATGAACGGCTTGCGTGCGCCGCCGCCCGGCTGGCGCGCCATCGTGCCGACGAGCAGGTATTGCGCACGCGCCAGGTTCGCGGCCTGGAACGGCTGCAGCTCGAACTGCGCATGCTGGTTGCGCAACCGGTCGGACACGCGTTGCTCAAGTTGGCGCGTCACCTGCGTCTGCTGCCCCGATGCGGCGTCGAGCATCGGGTCGATCACCAGCGGCCGCTTGACCACCTTGGCTTCGACCTTGGCGAGAAACGCCGGCAACGTCTGCGTCTGTGCCACCAGGCCATCGGTGGCGGCGGCCACGGCCTGGTCAAACGGGAGCTCGTTGGTGATCACCGTGGGCCCGGTGCTCTGGCAGCCGGCGCCGCCAAGCATTGCCAGCACCACACCGGCAGCGAGCCATCGCAGACACGTGCGGACCATCGAAGTGTTCATCGGCGGCACTCCCCCTGTAGGAACGCGCGCTCGGCAGCGCTCAGTTCCTCCCCCAGCGACACACGCGCAATGATCTCCGTGCAGCGTGCGTTTTGCGAATTCAATCTAGGGACCGGCTGTTGCGCCTTGGCGGGGGCACGCGGGACCCCTTCCGACAGCGATGTGGCCGACGCCGGCACCGCCGCCTCGAGCGCCGGTGCATCGATCGGCGCGGGCTTGGCTGGTTCGATGACCGCGCCTTCGACACGGCGCGGGGCGTCCAGTGCCGGCGTGCTCACGGGCGCGGCCAGCGGCGCCGGCTTGGTGGCCACCGCCGCCGATGGCGCCGTCGCCGACACGCCGCCATCGCTCGCCCACAACCACCACAGGCCGACGCCGACGGCCGCCGCGAGTGCGGCGCCGATCCACAGGCCGGCGCGCCGACGCGGCGCCGCGACCGGCACCGGTGCGGCGGCCGGCGGCGCGGGCCGAGGCGTGGCCTGCAGCGGCACGATCGTGGGCGGCCCGGGCGGGCGCGTGGCGTCCGTGTCATCGAAGATCGACACGGGTCGTGGGTCCAATGGCTGTGGCGCGGTGGGGATGGCGCCCGGGTTGCGCAGGCGCGGCACGCGCGGCGGCTGAATGCCAAGATCGGCGCGCATCTCGGCCACGCTTTGCGGCCGGTTTTGCGGCCGCACGCCCAGCGCATGGTCGATGGCCCGCAAGAAGCGCTCGCTGTAGCGGCCCGCACCGGCGCGCTGCAGCGGCACCATCGTATCGGTAACCAGGCGCGCCACCGACTCCGGTGGCGTGTGGCCGACGATCGCGTAGTGCACCACCGAGCCCAGCGCGTACAGGTCGGTCCATGCGCCCTGCTTCATCGACGGCATCTCGGCGTATTGCTCGACCGGTGCGTAGCCAGGCTTCAAGAACGCTGTCAGCGCCTGCGTTGCGTCGCCGATCACACGGCGCGCGGCACCAAAGTCGAGCAGCAGCGGCGTGCCGTCGTCGAGCAGCAGGATGTTGTCGGGCGCGATGTCGCGGTGGTAGCAGCGCGCCTGGTGCATCACCTCGAGCGCATCGAGCAAGGGCGCGAGCTGCGTCAGCAGCCAGGCCTCCTCGGGCGGCGCGTTGAGCGCGATCAACGTGCGCTTCAGCGTGGTGCCCTGGTAGTACGGCATCACCATGTAGGCCGTGCCGTTGGCTTCCCAGAAGCGGTACACCTTGAGCAGCGACGGGTGGTCAAAACTCGCCGGCAGCTGCGCCTCGTTGATGAAGCTGCGCAGGCCGAGCGCAAAGGTCTCGGCGAACTTGTCGGCGCGCGGCGCGACATCGGTTGTGAGCGAGCGCGTGGCGAGCGTGGACGGCATGTACTCCTTGATCGCCACCTGCCGCTGCAGCAGGTGGTCCCACGCGAGGTAGACGATGCCGAAGCCGCCCTCGCCGATCACGCTGCGGATTTCAAACTCGCCCAGGCGGGCGCCATCGGGCAGCGCGTTGCCGCTGCGACGTGCGGTACTCGGCGGCGAGGCGGCCATGGCCGGCGCAGGATAGCGCGGCGCCGGACTCGACCCGACTAGTACGTCTCGAGGTGCAGCCGGCCCTCGCGCTTGAGCGCGGCCGACAGCGCGTCCCAGTTCAACCCGCTCTGTTGCGCCACGTCGCGCAGCGCCAGCAGCACACCCTCTTCCATCGCCTTCAGGCCGCACACGTAGAGGCAGGTGTTGCCGTCCTTCAGCAGCGCGCCGAGGTCGGCGGCGCGTTCGCGCATCAGGTCCTGTACGTAGGTCTTCGGCGCGCCCGCGGTGCGCGAGAACGCGAGGTGGATGTCGATGAAATCCTTCGGCAGGCTCTGCAGCGGACCGAAGTACGGCAGCTCCTCCTTCGTGCGCGCGCCGAAGAACAGCATCAGCTTGCCGCCTTCAAACTTGCCCGAGGCGCGCAGTCGGCGGCGCCATTCGGTCATGGCGCGCATCGGTGCGCTGCCTGTGCCGGTGCAGATCATCACGATGTTGGAGCGCGGGTGGTTCGGCATCAGAAAGCTCGAACCGAACGGCCCGATCACCTGCACGGTGTCGCCGACCTTGAGGTCGCACAGGTAGTTGCTCGCCACGCCGCGCACAGGCCGGCCCGAATGGTCCTCGAGCACGCGCTTCACGGTGAGCGACAGGTTGTTGTAGCCGGGCCGTTCGCCGTTGCGCGGGCTGGCGATGGAATACTGCCGCGCAGCATGGGGGCGGCCCTTCGCGTCGACGCCCGGTGGAATGATGCCGATCGATTGCCCCTCCAGCACCGGGAACGGCATGGCGCCGAAGTCGAGCACGATGTGGTGCGTGTCGTAGTCCTTGCCGACTTCCGTCACGCGGACGTTCCCCGTAACCGTGGCGGTCAGCGTCTTCACCGGGGCCTTGGGACCGTACAGGTTGGTG
>DATKJN010000292.1:0-3458 GCA_035543655.1 Burkholderiaceae bacterium
GGTCGATGGCGGCCCTTGCGCAGGCCTGCTGCACCGATGCCATCGAGCCAACGCGCTTCAGACGAGTCGCAGAAGTACACGCCGCCGGGCCAGTCGCCGAGCGCCATCGCGCCATAGCGGCAGGCCAGCCGGGTCTTGCCGGTGCCGCCGACGCCGAGCAAGGTGAGCAGCCGTGCGCCGCCAGCGCACTGTGCGGCGATGTCGCGCAGCTCGCGCACGCGTCCGACGAAGCTGTCGCGCTCGGCCGGCAGGTTGTGCCGCACCTCGCGCACCGGCCGCCAGATGCCATCGACGCGCACCACGCGATGGCCCTTGGCCGTGTCGGCCGGCGGCATGCGGCGCGCGGCGCTGTGCCGCGCACACAGCTCGAACACCTCGATCGGCTCCTCCACGCCCGCGAAGCGGAAGTGGCCATGGTTGAGCACCTCGGCGTCGGCTGGCACGCGGCCCGCCAGCTCGGCGTGCGCCGAGTGGCTGAGCAACGTCTGGCCGCCGCGGGCGAGCGCCATCACGCGGTTGGCCAGCGGCTTGGCGATGCCCTCGACCTCGGCCGGCTTGGCGCCGCGCGCCACGTCGTCGGGCGTGTTGTCGCGCAGGATCACATCGCCCACGTGCAGACCGGCGCGGGCGGTGAGCGCCAGCGCTTGCAGCGCAGAGTGGTACGCCAGTGCATAACGCGCGGCGTCCAGCACGTCGTCGAACAGCAGGAAAAAGCCGTCGGTGCGATCGATCTCGCGCGCACGATGCGCTCGCATCAGGTCGCGAGCGTGCCGATCGTGCTCGCTCCACACCTGCGCCGCGCGCGCATCGCCCAGCTGCTCGGTCAACAGCGTGCTGTCGACCACGTCGGTGAACAGCAGCGCCTTCATCCGCTTCGGGACGGCGCGCCGCGGCGCGTCACACGGCGCTGTGCCGCGAGAGCGCCACCGCTGCCACGGTCGCGAGGCGCTCGACCGCCTGACGCTCTTCGGGCGTGGGCAGCCGGCGGTCGCGGAAGTAGGTGCCGAACGTGCCGAGCACCGCTTGGGTGGCCGACTTGATCGGCATGCTCCAGGCCCCCACGAAGCCGAGCGCCAACGGCAGGTGGCGCAGCTCGGCCCATTTTTCGTCGGCGCGGAAGTCGGGTGTCACCACCACCGATCCGGTGGCGGCCGCGGCGGCGCACGTGCCCACCGCCGGGTCGGGCCGCAGGCGATCGATGGCGTCGAGATAGTCCGACGGCAGGTTGGGCGAAGCCCCGTTGCGCAGCAGGCCTTGCTTGTCGAGCACCAGGATCGACGACACCGAGCCCGGGCTGGCCCGCTCGGCGGCGGTCACCAGGCAGGTGAGCACCTCGCGCTGGCTCGCTCCTTCGCCCAACAAGCGCAATGCGCGCTGCGATGCCTGCTCCACCACCTCTGCCCAGGCCGAACTGCTGCCGGTGTCCTTCTGCATGGCGTGCACTATAGCGAGGCCCTCCGGACAGGGCGCGCGCATGGATTCAGGCGCGTCGCGTGCAGTCCTGGCCATTCACGCGACGGCGCACTTCTTCACCGTATCGAACGTGCGCGTGGTGATGTCGGTGCCGAAGCTGCGCTCCAGCAGGGTCATGAACACCGGGCCCTTGTCGCTCGCCACATAGGCGGAAAAGACCTCGCAATCGGTCATCGCCAGGATGCGCGCGCCGTCGCGCTCGATCGGCAGCGCGAGGCGCTGCGCCGCGGGCCGGCGCAAAAAGGTGATCACGCACTTGGCGGCCGGCGCGAGCTTGAAGGCGGCGAACGGATCGGATTCGACCAGGTCCTGCAGGAACTCCGACGAGCGCACCACGGTGGCAAAACTGCGGCCGAGCTCGGCCTGCATCGCCTTCTCGGCCTTGCGCTCGAGCACGGCAGGCGCCGCGCTGCGCGTGCTGAACGCCACGTTGCCGCTCGACAGCAGGGTCTTCACGTCGGTGAAGCCGGCAGCCTCGAACGCACGCTTGAGCTGCGGCATCTTGGCGTTCATCGGGCTCACGCCGCGCAGGAGGGCCACGTAGCGGGTCACGATCGGGTGCGTTGCAATCGGCGGCAACTAGCCGCGGGCCGCAGACTGGTTCAAAGCCGCAGCGGCGCGAATCAGCGCCTTGAGCGCCTTCTCGTCGGGCTTGTCGCCCTCGTGAAAGTCGATCGCGCGCCGCACGTTGCCGTCGAGGCTCGAATTGAACAGGCCCGACGGGTCGGGCACCGACGCGCCCTTGGCAAAGGTCATCTTCACGGCCTTCTTGTACGTCTCGCCGGTGCACACGATCCCGTGGTGCGACCACACCGGCGTGCTCCACTTCCACTCCTCGGTCACCCCGGGCACCGCCTGCTGGATCAGCGCGCGCAGCCGCGCGAGCATCTCCCCGCGCCAGTCACCCAGCTCGGCGATCTTCGCGTCGATCAGCGCCGATGCCGATTCGGCGGCCTTCGGTGGCGTCTTCTTCACCATGGTCAGCGCCCGCCCTGGATCATCTTCCACCCGTTGCCCGACGGGTCGCGAAAGCCCGCGTCCACGTTGCCGTAGCGCTCCACCGGCTCCTGCGTGAACTCCACGCCCTTGGCGAGCAAACGGTCGTAGGCCGCGCGGCAGTCGGCCACGCTCAGCACCAGCGGCGGCATGGCGCCCTTGGCCACGACGGCGCGCAAGGTCTGCGCGGTGGCCGCATCGTGCACCGGCGGCCCCGGCGCGAACAGACCCAGCTGGAACGACGGCTGCTCCGGGTGCTGCACCGTGAGCCACCGGTAGTCGCCGTTGCGCACGTCGGTGTGCACCCGGAACCCGAGCTTGCCCACATAGAACGCGAGTGCTTCATCCTGATCGCGCACGTACAGACCCACCACTTGAACGGCATCCTGGCTCATCGGACCTCCTTGTCGATGGCGGCCGTTATAGCGCCCGCCTTTCGGCGCCGCTTCTCCGAAACTGCGGTCGTCAGGTGCGGCCGCTGCGCCGCGCTGACGATGCAGGCCGGCACGCGGGCGAGCCCGTGGGTTGTGCCTCTCGCGCGGTCGCGCAGCCCGCTCGGGCTCTCGCCGGTGATGTCGCGAAAGGTGCGTCCGAAGGTGCCCAGGCTCTCCCACCCCGTCTGAAAGGCGATCTCGGTGATGGCGAGGTCGGTGTCGCGCAGCAGCGCCGTGGCGCGCTCGATGCGGCGTGTGAGCAGGTAGCGGTGCGGCGGCACGCCGAAGGCCTGCTTGAACGAGCGCGCGAAGTGGGCCTCGGACACGCCGCTCACGCGCGCCAGCCGCCGCACCGACCAGCTCTCGTGCGAGGCGGCATCCATACGGTCCTTCGCGCGCAGCAGCCGGCGCAGCAGCTCGGGGTCCTGGTTCGCGGGATCGTCGGTCATCGACCACCGGCGGGCGACTTGCCCGACTTGAAGGCATGGGCCTGCCGCACCAGGCTCAGCACCGTGGCCTTGCGCGCCAACGGCAGCCTGGCGCGAACGCCCAGGA
>DATKJN010000293.1:0-3556 GCA_035543655.1 Burkholderiaceae bacterium
GGTGGCAGCTTCTTGGTGCGATGGGCGATCGAGTGCAGAGCGGTCATGGTCAGGAGCGGAAGAGGCGCGAATATTGGGTTTCGTGCTGCGCCGACAGGATGGCGAGCATCGGCGCGAAGGCCTGGCGTTGATCATCGTGCATCGCCAGCGCGGCGTCGACCGCGCCGGGCAGTGCGGCGGCCAGCGCGTCGAGCAGGCGCTGGCCGGCGTTCTGTCCCAGCGGCACCGCCTTGATCGCGGCCTGCACCATGTTCTCGGCCCAGCCGAGCCCGAAGGTGATCAGCGTGTCGTGCACCGGCGCGCTGGCGCGCACGGCCGCGAGGGCAAACACGATCGGCCAGGCCGGCGCGGGCTGCAGCGTGGCAGCATGCTTCAGCACGGCATCGTCGGGCATGCGCGGTCGCAACCACTCGACCAACGAGCGGCCCATCTGTTGCGATTGCAGCTGCAACTCGTGCGTCTCGCGCACCGACGACACCCAATGGTTCAGCGACGCCACGCGTGCGAAGTCGGCTCGGGACCACGCGCTGTGCGCCGACGCCACCAGCGGCAGGTCGCAGCGCGCCAGGCCCAGCTGCAGTTGGTCGAGCAGCCAGGTCCGTGCGCTGCCCGCATCGCCCACGCGACCGGATTCCACCGCCGCCTCCAGGCCTTCGCTGTAGCTGAAGCCACCCACCGGCAGCGCTGGCGACGCCAGCCGCATCAGCTCGATCAGCACCGCAGGCGGCAGGCGCGGCGCGGCGCCGGGCGCGTCAGTCAATGTTTGTGTCCATCGGGGCCGTGATGGCCGTGGTCATGGTCGTGCGCAGGGTCATGGCCATGGTCGTGTGCGTGATCATGATCCGACCCGTGGTCGTGTTTGTGTTCATGGGCGTGATCGTGGCCATGGTCGTGAGCCGCGTGCGAATGCCCGCCCCCCGCATACGCACCTGCCTCGGGTTCGAACGGCAGCTCGTCGTCGCTGACCAGCAAGTGCATGTGGCGCAGCATGTCGGCCAGTACGTGGTCGCGTTCGAGCAGCAGGCGCTCGCTCTGCAACTCGAGCTGCACATGGCGGTTGCCGAGGTGGTAGGCCGCCCGCATCAGGTCGAACGCAGAGCCGTGCTCGGTGCAGTGGCGCACCACCATCACCGGCTGCGCTGCGGCCTTGACCACGATCAGCGAGCCGTCCTCGGCCACCAGCACGTCGCCACCGCGCACCACCGAGCCGCGCGGCAGGAACACGCCCAGCGCACGGCCGGTCGAATCGGTGGCGTCGAAACGGCTCTTCTGCCGCACGTCCCAATCCAGCTCGACGCTGGACGCGCGCTTCAGCAGCACCTTGGCGAGGCCGCGGCCTTGGGGAATCAGTTTGTTGATGCTCAGCATGGGACAAGCCAGGAAGTCTGGCCGGCAGTGTGACACCGTTGCAAAGCTGCTTTGCCCGTGGCGTGTCCGGCATGCGTGCAAGCCCGCATACGGTCGCCAGCGCGCTGGGCTAGCGTGGCCACCTGATCAACGAGGAGACAACCATGCAGGGCTTGCGCGCCGTCATGCGGCTGGTGTTGGGTGTTCTTGGGACGGCGTTGGCGCTTGCCAGCGGGGCCGCCGAGTTCCCCGCGCCCAAACAAGGCTCGTGGATCGCCAAGGACTTCAAGTTCCACACCGGCGAGGTGATGCCTGAGCTGAAACTGGCCTACACGACAGTGGGCGACCCGAAGGGCGAACCGGTGTTGATGCTGCATGGCACCACCGGGTCGGCGGCGAGCATGCTGACGCCGGCGTTCGGCGGCGAGCTCTACGGCGCGGGCCAGCCGCTCGACGCGACCAAGTACTTCATCATCATCCCCGATGCGCTCGGCCACGGGCAATCGTCCAAGCCGTCCGACGGCCTGCGCGCCAAATTCCCGCGCTACAACTACGACGACATGGTGTCGGCGCACCACCGGTTGCTGACCGAACACCTCGGCATCAAGCATGTGCGGCTGGTGATGGGCAACTCGATGGGCGGCATGCACGCCTGGATCTGGGGCGCGACGCACCCCGGATTCATGGATGCGCTGGTGCCGATGGCCTCGCAACCCAGCGAGATGTCGAGCCGCAACTGGATGATGCGCCGCCTGATCCTCGACTCGATCCGCAACGATCCTGACTACAACGGCGGCAACTACACGGCGCAGCCGAAGTCGGTGCAGTTCGCCAGCGTGTTCTACGGGCTCGGCACCAGCGGCGGCAACCTGGCGCTGCAAAAGGCCGCGCCGACTCGCGATGCGGCCGACAAGCTGCTCGATGCGCGCTTGAAGGCGCCGTTTCGCAGCGATGCCAACGACGTGCTGTACCAGTGGGACAGCTCGCGCGACTACAACCCGTCGCCGAAACTCGAGCGCATCGAGGCCGCGCTGCTGGCGATCAACGCCGCCGACGACGAACGCAACCCACCCGAAACGGGCATCTTGGAGCGCGAACTCAAGCGCGTGAAGAACGGCAAGCTGTTCCTGATTCCCGCGAGCGAGAACACCGCCGGCCACGGCACCACCGGCTCGGCGCACCACTACGCGCAGGCCTTGCGCGACTTCCTGCAAAGCGTGCCCAAGCGCGCGATGTAGGGTCGCGTTCAGAACAGGAAGTAGCGCTGCGCCATCGGCAGCACGGTGGCCGGCTCGCAGGTGAGCAGCTGACCATCGGCGCGCACGCGATAGGTCTGCGCGTCGATCTCCATCTTCGGCGCATAGGCGTTGTGCACCATGTGCCCCTTGGTCATGGCGCGCACGCCCTTCACCGCCGACAGCCGCTTGCGCAGGCCATAGGCCTCGACCGTGCCGCGCTGCAGCGCGCTCTGGCTCACGAAGCTCAGGCTGGTGGGCCCGACCGCGCCACCGAAGGAGCCGAACATCGGCCTCATGTGCACCGGCTGCGGCGTGGGGATGCTCGCGTTGGGGTCGCCCATCGCTGCCATCGCGATGAACCCACCTTTCAGGATCAGGCTCGGCTTGACGCCGAAGAACGCGGGCTTCCACAGCACCAGGTCGGCCCATTTGCCGACCTCGATCGAGCCCACTTCGTGCGCGATGCCGTTGGCGAGCGCCGGGTTGATGGTGTACTTGGCGACGTAGCGCTTGACGCGAGAGTTGTCGTGGCGTGCAGGATCGGCAGGCAGCCCGCCCGGCTGCGTGTCGCCCGGCAGCGATCCACGTTGCACCTTCATCTTGTGCGCGGTCTGCCAGGTGCGCAGGATGACCTCTCCGACGCGGCCCATTGCCTGACTGTCGCTGCTCATCATGCTGATCGCCCCGAGGTCGTGCAGCACGTCCTCGGCGGCGATGGTTTCCTTGCGGATGCGGCTTTCGGCGAATGCCAGGTCCTCGGCGATGGCCGAATCCAGGTGGTGGCACACCATCAGCATGTCGAGGTGCTCGTCGACCGTGTTCAAGGTGTAGGGCATGGTCGGATTGGTAGAGCTCGGCAGGAAGTTCGGCTCGCCCACCACGCGCAGGATGTCGGGCGCGTGGCCGCCACCCGCCCCTTCGGTGTGGAACGCGCACAGCCCGCGACCTTTGGTGGCGGCGATCGTGTCCTC
>DATKJN010000294.1:0-2825 GCA_035543655.1 Burkholderiaceae bacterium
ATGGCCGAGCTGCAGCGATTGGCCCGACCCAACGTGCGCCTGGTCGGGCGTCAGCCCTTCGAGGTGATCCGCCAGCAACTGCAGAGCTGCCGCGCCCTGGTGTTTCCCGGCATCGAAGATTTCGGCATCGTGCCGGTGGAGGCGATGGCCGCCGGTGCGCCGGTGATCGCCTATGCGCGGGGCGGGGCCCGCGAAACCGTGCGCGACGGCATCACCGGCGTGTGGTTCGACGAACAGAGCGTCGATGCGTTGAAAGCCGCGGTGGGGCGCATCGAGAGCGGCGCGCTGCAGTTCGACGCGCAGGTGCTGCACCAGCACGCGCTGGCGTTCGATCGGGCGCGCTTCCTGCTCGAGATGCAGGCGCTGATCCAGCGCGCATTGCGCGAGGCTTCAGCCGGCGTGGCGCTGGCAAAACCGCCGGTAGTCTTCGGGCACCCCGATGTCGATGAAGCCACCGTCCAACGGGGTCGCGCTCACGGCGCCGGCCGCGACCAGGCCCGGGAGCACGTCCGCCTCGAGTGAGAAGGTGCTGCCGACGCTCCAGCCGTCGAATGCGCTGCGATGGACGCGATAGAAGCCCGCACTGATCGGGCCGCTGCCTTCGGCGCCTTTGGGGATGAACCCCGACACCAGGCCGCTGCCCTCGAACGCCACGCCACCGTAGCGGCTGCGGTCGGCCACCACGGTGCAACCCAGGCGCAGCTTCTCGTGCGCCGCCGGATTCAGTGGCGCGATCAGACCGCTCAGATCGGCGTCGAGCCAGGTGTCGCCGTTGGTCACCAGGCATTCGCCGATGTCGGCGGAATGCATCGTGTGCAAGATCGCGCCGCCCGTGCCGAGCGGCTCGGGCTCGACCACGATGTCAATGCGCAGGCGCGCCTGCAGCGGGGCAATCGCGCGCTGCACCATCTGCGCCATGTGGCCCAGCGACAGCACGAAGCGCTGGATGCCGCGCGTGGCCAGCATGTCCAGCTGCAGTGCGAGAAACGGACGGTCGCCGACCGGCGCCAAGCACTTGGGTCGATCGGACACCACCGAGCGCAGCCGCGTGCCGAGGCCGCCAGCCAGCACGATGCACACCGATTCGGCCGTGTTCGTCGCCATCAAGCGGCGCGCAGATGGCCGAACACCTGCATCTCGACGTGCGCGCACATCAGATGGCCGAGCAGGATGTGGCACTCCTGGATGCGCGGCGTCTGCGACGAGGGCACGCGCAGCACGTGATCGACCAGCGGCTCCAGATCGCCGCCTTGTCCGCACAGCGCGACCGACACCACACCCAGCGAGCGGCAACGTTCGAACGCGGCCAGCACGTTCTTCGACTTGCCCGAGGTGGTGATGCCGACGAACAGGTCGCCCTCACGCGCCTGCGCCTCGAGCTGGCGCCGGAACAACAGCTCGTAGCCATAGTCGTTGCCGATCGCGGTCAGCATCGACGTGTCGGTGGCCAGCGACAACGCCGGCAGGCCTGGACGATCGAACTCGAAGCGGCTGACGAACTCCGCCGCCAGGTGCTGGGCGTCGGCCGCGCTGCCACCGTTGCCGGCGAACAGCACGCGGTTGCCTCGCGCCGCCGCCTCGGCCATCAGCTGGGCCACCCGCATCGTGCGGCGCAGCAGCGTGTCGTCGGCCAGCACGCGCTGCTTGACGGCGATCGATTCCTCGATGTCGCGGCGCCAGAGATCGAGCCCGGGGCTCAGTGACTTTTCCATGCCTGCACGCCTTGTTCGACGAACGTGAAAGAGTAGAAGCGGCCGCCGAGCGGCTCGAGCGCACGCATCACCTCGAATCGTTTCGCCGGCTCGACGGCGATCATCATGAAGCCGCCGCCGCCCGCGCCGGAGATCTTCAAGCCCGTGGCGCCGGCCTGGAGCGCGGTGTCGGCGACGCGATCGATCTGCGGGTTGGAGATCTGCGATGCGGCACGCTTCTTCGACGTCCACGAGTGGCCGAGCACCTCGAGCACGGTGCGGATGCGGCCCTTGAGCAGGGCCTCCTTCATCTCGTCGGCGGCCTGGCGCAGCTCGTGCATGGCTTGCACCGCGTCGCTGCCGTTCTCGCGCGTGGCGGCGATCTGCGATTCGATGATGCGCGCCGAGTCGCGCGAACGGCCGGTGTAGTACAGCAGCAGGCGCGATTCGAGGTCGTCCATCAGCTCGCGCTTCAGGCGCAGCGGGTTGACCACGACACGCTCCTCGGCGCCGAACTCCATGAAGTTGAAGCCACCGAACGCCGCGGCGTATTGATCCTGCTTGCCGCCGGCCATCTGGCAGTCGCGGCGCTCGATGTCGTAGGCCAGGCGCGCGACGTCGTAGTCGCCGAGCGCAAGCTGGAACAGCTCGACGTATGCCTGCACCATCGCCACCACCAGCGCCGACGAGGAACCGACGCCGCTGCCTGGCGGCGCGTCGGAATAGGTGGTCACCCGGATCGCCGGCGCCACCGCGCGGCCGACGTAGTCGCGCACGATGCGTGCGTACACCGCGCGGTGCAGCTTCAGCGGCTCCACGATCGAATCGTGCGCGGC
Source organism: Burkholderiaceae bacterium (assembly GCA_035543655.1). Taxonomy (GTDB): domain Bacteria; phylum Pseudomonadota; class Gammaproteobacteria; order Burkholderiales; family Burkholderiaceae_C; genus JAEUPI01. Next base: position 2,528 of record DATKJN010000294.1, read on the forward strand.
CAGGGGCACGGCTGTTTCCTGATCGAAGTCGGCGGCGCAGAACTCCGACTGCCCGCCCGACAGGCGATCGATGTGGCAGTGCGTGAACAGGCTGATGGTGGCGTTGAGCACCCGGCCGCCGTACAGATCGCTGTACGGTGCCACGTCGGTGCCGCCACCGGCCAAGCCGAGGCGCAACGGAGCTCTGGAGTGGACTGAATGCATGGCGTCAGGGCAACATGTCTTTGTGCGCGGTGAGCGCGGGAAGGGCGGGCGTGGTGGTCACCGGCGCAGACCGCGCCACACGGCGATCGAGGGC
>DATKJN010000295.1:0-2120 GCA_035543655.1 Burkholderiaceae bacterium
GGCGCTGAGCGCCGACTCGGTGATCTCGACGGCCAACTGCTCGGGCCGTGCGGTGGAGTCGATCAAGGCCTGGCGCAGGTCACCCACGAAGCCCGGTTCCTCGAACTGGCGCGTCGACACATTGACCGACACGTACTGGCCGGGCTGGCCATGCTGCACGATGAAGTCGCAGGCCAGGCGCAGCACGTGGCGGCCCAGTGCGTGGACGATCCGGCACTCCTCGGCCAGCGCGATGAACTCGGCCGGCGACACCTCGCCCAGCTCGTCGCACGACCAACGCGCCAGGGCCTCGTAGCCGAGCACCCGCCGGCTGGCGAGGTCGACGATCGGCTGCAGGTGGATGCGCAGCCGACCGCCGGCCACGTCGCGCCGCAGGTATTGCTCCATCAGGAACAGCCGCTTGGCCTGCTGCGACTGCGATTGGTCGTAGAACTCCACCGGCTGGCGCGTGACCCGCTTGGCGCGGTACATCGCGGCATCGGCATTCTTGATGAGCTCATCGCGCCCGGCACCGTCGCGCGGGAAGATCGCGATGCCGATGCTGGCCGAGATGTGGGCTCGTGTCGACGACAGGTCGAACGGCTGTTCGATGGCCTCGGCCAGACGTTCGGCGAGGCGGCGCGCCACCGCATCGTCGGCACGGCGCGCCACCACGACGAACTCGTCGCCACCCAGCCGGGCCACGAAATCGGCGCGCCGCGCCGTCTGCGCCAGGCGCGTGCCGGCCTGGCCGATCAGCTCGTCGCCGATGTTGTGGCCGTAGGTGTCGTTGATGTGCTTGAAGCCGTTCAAGTCCATGAACAACACCGCAAAGCTTTCCCCGCTGCGTTCGGCGGCCGCCACCTCACGGGCCAGCGCTTCTTCGAAGTGCATGCGGTTGGGCAGGCCTGTCAGGCGGTCCTGATGCGCCAGCTCGTGCAAGCGCGCGTTGGCGGCCTCGAGTTCGCGCTGTGTCGCGCGCAGCGCCGTCAGGTCGGTGAAGATGCCCACCAGCACGCCGTGGCCATCCTCGTCGAGGAAGACCGTCTTGGTGGTGCGGATCGTGCGCTCGCTGCCGTCGGCGTGCGTGTGCACTTCTTCGTTGACGTTGGCCTGGCCGGTGGCGAGGACCTTGCGGTCCATGGCGTTGAACACCGCTGCTTCCTCGGGTGCGAACAGGTCGGCGTCGGTGCGGCCGATGAAGCGTTCGCGGGGGATGCCGGTGAACTCGCACAGCGCCTGATTCACCAGCACGAAGCGCAGCTTGCTGTCCTTCACCAGGATCGGGTCGGCCACCGCATCGATGATGTTGTTGAGAAACAAGGTGTCGCGCATCGACTGGCCGCGCTGGATCACCGACGCGAGCGCAGTGGCGCGCGGCACGGTGTCGGCGCCGCCGGTCCGGTCCAGGTGAGGTTCCACGGGTGGGAGGTCTCGTGCAATCGTCGTTGGGGGTGCGGTCGAACAGCGACCGGTTTGCCACACCCGGATTTCGGCGCGCCTGGCCTCGCCTTGAGGTGCTCGCCGTCGCCTCGGCGGACGATGGCAGCGCGTGTGTTGCACACCTCACGTTCGACGGGCCGCAGGGCCCGGCCGGCGGCGCCGAAGCCGATGCCCGTGCCACGCCGTGGGACACTTGCGGCGTGGCGACCCCATCGCTGACTCCCAAGCCGCTTGCCCTGGATCAACTGCCCCGTGAGACCTGGGCGCGTGTGCACGGCGTGCTGACCGACATCGACGACACGCTGACGCGAGACGGCGTCATCGAGCCGGCCGCGCGCGCGGCGCTGCAGCGCTTGCGCGCCGCCGGTCTGCCGGCGTTGGCCATCACCGGCCGGCCGATGGGCTGGAGCGAGCCGTTCGTGCGCGACGGCACGCTCGATGCAATCGTGGCCGAGAACGGCGCGGTGGCGCTGTTTCGCGAGGGCAGTGCGGTGCGTGTCGAATACGCGCAGGACGAAGCCACGCGCAACGCCAATGCATTGCGCTTGCAGCAGGTGGCGGCGCAACTGCAACGCGAGGTGCCGGGCGCCACGCTGTCGCGCGACAGCGCGGGCCGCGTCACCGACATCGCGGTCGACCACAGCGAGTTCGCGCACCTCGAGGGCGGGGCGATCGAGCGGGTGGTGGCGATCATGCGG
>DATKJN010000296.1:0-6128 GCA_035543655.1 Burkholderiaceae bacterium
GTCAAGTTCACGATGAGCAACCGCTCCGATGAGCCGGTGCCCGGCGTGCGCATGACGGCCGCGCCGATGATGCACTCGATGGACTTCCACTCGGCGATGGTCTCGCCGCAGGACAAGTACCGCTCGATCGCGCCGGGCCAGACGATCTCCTTCGAGTTCACGCTCAACTACCCCGGCGTGTTCATGTACCACTGCGGCACGCCGATGGTGCTGGAGCACATCGCCTCGGGCATGTACGGGATGATGATCGTCGAGCCCCGCAACGGCTACCCGACCAAGGTGGACCGCGAGTACGCCGTCACCCAAAGCGAGTTCTACACCAAGCCCGATCCGCAAAAGCGCAAGGTCGACGGCCAGTTGCTCCACGTGCTCGACGGCGACCGCCTGCGCACCAAGGCACCCACCTACACGGTGTTCAACGGCCGCCACAACGGCATGGTCGACAAGCCGCTGCAAGCCAAGCCCGGCGAGCGTGTGCGGCTCTTCGTGTTGAACGTGGGGCCCTCCAACACCTCGAGCTTCCACGTCGTCGGGACCATCTTCGATCGCGTTTGGATTGACGGCAACCCCGACAACCAGTTCCGAGGCATGCAGACGGTGCTGCTCGGCTCCTCCAATGGCGCGATCGTGGAGTTCATGATTCCCGAGGCCGGCAGCTACGTGATGGTCGACCACCACTTCGCCAACGCCTCGCAAGGTGCCATCGGCCTCATCGCCGCGGGAGGCAAGCCGGAAGGCGGCGACCCCGAGCACCACAACATTCCCGCTCCTGGGGCCCCGACCGATCCGCAGGCTGTGAAGGGCAAGCTCGCGTTCGAATCGAAATGCCTGGCCTGCCATTCGGTGGGCGGCGGCGACAAGCTCGGCCCCGACGTGTTGGGCACCACCAAGCGCCATGACGCTGCGTGGCTGACGCGCTGGCTGAAGTCACCCGAGCAGATGATGCAGAACGACGCCACTGCGAAGGCACTGTTGGACAAGTGGAAGGTCCCGATGCCCAACCAGGGCCTGAGCGACGACGAGATCAAGCAGTACCTCGCTTACTTCAAGTGGGCGGATCAAAACTTGCAGCCACAAGGCAAGGCGCCGCCGCCTTCGAAACCGATGGCCGCCGCGAGCCAGGCCAAAAAGCCATGAAGTCCGCTGTCGCGTCACCACGCATCGGGCGGCGCGGAGCGCGCGTGATCACCGTGGCGCTCGTGGCCTTGGCGCCGGCAGCGAGCCTTGCCTGCGGTGCATGCGTCGAAGACAAGATCGCCGCCACTTATGACCACGGCGTGGTCGAGCAGGCGGTGGCAAACGGCGACGTGATCGTGTTCTGCGAGATCACCGGGTCGCTCGATGCGCAGCGCGTGATGCAAACCACGCGACGTGTGCATGGGATCAAGCCGAAGAGCGTGCGCGTGTCTGCGCAGCCGCCAGCCCTGTCGTTCGCCGTCGATCCGAACGTCCGTTCACCGCAGGCTGCGGTAGACGCTGCGCAGCGCAGCCTGACGCCGGGCACACGGCTGACCATCGTGCACCTGCGACGGCCGGTGACGCCCTAGCTGTGTGCGAACAACCATGGCACTCGACCACGCCAAACCCGGTCAACCCGTCGACATCGGGCCACTGGGCACGGGCTTGCGGCAGTCGGCGACGCACGCCATCGTGAAGACCCGATCACTCGAGGTGATCCGCTTGGTGCTGCAGGACGGGCAGACGCTGCCGTCGCATGCCATACGCGGCGAATCAACCCTCCTGTGCATCGAGGGTGCGGCAGAGCTCACCGTGGACGGAACGGCACGACTGCTGCGGGCGAACCAGTTCGTCCTGTTGCCCGCGCAAGCGGCACACACGATGCAAGCGCTGGAAGACACCTCGCTGCTATGGACCATCCAACTGCCGGCCGGGGAGCCAGGCAGTGCGTCGGCCACGAGTTGAACTCAGACACGCCGGACCAGGTCGTCGTGACCGAAGCGGATGGATCCAAGGCCCCACGCCCAGCCTGCGTCACGGAACTCGCACGGGCAGCTGCAAGTCGGACCCAGGCTCTTGGTGGCCGCCGTTGAAAGCGACGGGCGCCTCTACAGCGGGTTGGACAACACGACCTCAACGCGGCGGTTGCGCTGTCGTCCGGCTGCCGTGTCGTTGCTCGCCACAGGGCTGGCTTCTCCCAACCCTCTCGCCGTGACCCGATTGCTCGCGACGCCACGATCAATCAGGCCGCTCTTGACCGCGATCGCCCGCTTCTCAGACAGTGCCTGGTTCAGCGAGTCGGTACCGACCGAGTCCGTGTAGCCCTCGATCGCGACCGTGCGCTGCGCATGTTCCTTCATGAACATGGCCAGCTGATCGAGCGGTTGGTTGGCACCCGGACTCAGCTCGGCGCGGCCAGTGTCGAACAGCACGTCGCCAAGCGTCAGCACCATGCCGCGGTCGGTTGGCCGAGCCTTCATCTCGGCGAGCTGCTCCTCGGCCGACTTGGCGCGCGCCTGCGCCGACGTTGCCTGCGCCTGCGATGAGCGCGTGTCCGCCAGCCGGTCATCGGCCAGTTTGCGTGCGGCATCGGTCTGCGTGCGTTGCGCAGCAACCTCCAGCTGGGCCTTGTCGGCCAGCGCGCCCTGTGCCTTCGCTTCGCGCGTGCGCGAGTCGATCATGATGCTGTCGCGTTGCCTCGACGCGTCGGCGACCGCCAGCTCGGCCTGGGCGATGCGGCTCGACTGCAACGCGGTTTCGGTGCGTTGCCGGGCCAGATACGCATAGTGCTCGACAGCCGCGGGGTCGTCGCCCTTGCGCTGCGCCGCGCTGGCCTGCTCCAGAGCCTGCTGCGCCTTGCGCAGCTCCAGCGGTGCGCTGCGGACCACCGCCGCGTCGGCTGCTGCGCGGTCGTAGCTGGCCGTTGCGTCGTCGAGCGCCGCATTGCGACTGGGTGGCACCGCGCAGGCCGCCAGTGCGGCCGCGGCCACCGTCGTCGTCAGCGCCAGTCGGAGGAAATGTCGTGTGGTGTTCATGGTGTTCTTGCCATTGAAAGGTTAGAGGTCCAGGGTGCGACACGGCAGTGACTTCATCGTGGGCTCTTGCGTTCGAGCTCCTGGCGCAGCATGTCGTTGCCGCGCGCCAGCTCAGTGACCGCAGCCTGCGCCTTGGCTGCGCGGGCCTTGCGCTCAGCCAGTTCGGCATCGGCCTCGGCCAGTTCAGACCAGCGTCGCGCCGGCTCAAAGCGCTTTTCGCGGGAGGCGGCCTCGGCCTTGCCCAGTTTTTCGCGCGCCGCCAGCAATTCGACCGGTGCCCGGTCGGCTGCGCCGGCGCTCTCTGCTTGCGCGATCGCGGCACGTGCACTGACCATCTGGGCGACCGGGGGCTCGCCCGGAGTTGCACACGCGGCGAGAGTGCCCACCAAGGCCACTGCGGGCCAGCGATGAAGGGACATCGATTTGAGTTTCATCAAAGTTCTCCTGTGCCAGCTCGAAGCCGACGCGATGCGGGTGAGTGAATGAACCGTGCGGGCGCTCGCTCGAGGCCCCTGTACGGCCCCTGCGAGCCGACCTTCACAGCAGCCGACGGCTGCCGATTCAAGGCTTGGTGGCGGGTTCGCCGACTTCGCGGGTCACGAGCTCTCGGTAGATGCCACCGCCGACCACACTGCCCGTGGTCGTGCCCTGCCCCTGCATGCGCAACACGCAGTCTTGGCGATCGGGTTCGCGAAGCGCATCACAGCGCTTCAGCGCATTGCGCATCAGCTGTGCAGGGGTTTCGTCAGGGTGCGACGGCTGTGTTCCGGCATACAGGGTGCTCGCTTCGCTGAGGCACTCATCGCGTTCGCCCTGGTCTCGAATGCGCGCGCACACCGCGCGATCGTGCTGCAGGCGTCCCTTGGCACTCAGCGTAGCCGCCGCCTTGTCAGCAGCAAATGCTGCGGGAGATGCGCACAGCAGTGCAACAGCGGCTGCGAAGACCAAGCCGCAGGCGTACAGCGCTGGCGTTTGGGGTGTGAGGCGGGCGTTCATGCGGGAACCTGGAAGTGTTGTTCCACACCATGCTCCCAATCGGCGCACGTGTCTGTGTGACACCGAACGGTGCGCATGCCAGGGCCTCAATTCGCACAACAGCGGCGGCCCTGACCAACCGATTCCCGCTCAGCGAGTCGCGTTCGAGAAACCGATGCCGCCTGCCGGTCAATGCCCCGACGCGCCCAATGCGCCGATGCCGGTTTCAGAGCGCACCTGCTGCGCCAGGAACCCGGCCCGATCTTGCGCCGCGCGCGCGCTGCGGTCGAGGATCGAGAACAGCCAGATGCCGACAAAGCCGATCGTCATCGAGAACAGCGCCGGTGAAGCGTATGGGAACAGCGCCGAGCCCTTCGGGTTGCCGAGGGTGGCCTCCCACACCGACGGCGACACGATCGTCAACAGCACCGACGAGGCGAGCCCGAGGAAACCGCCGATGACCGCGCCGCGGGTGGTGCAGTCCTTCCACAGCACGCTCATGAACAGCACCGGGAAGTTGGCCGACGCGGCAATGGCAAAGGCCAGCGACACCATGAAGGCGATGTTCTGCTTCTCGAACAGGATGCCGAGTGCCACCGCGACAACGCCCAGTGCCACCGTGGTCAGGCGCGACACCTTCAACTCGGACGCGCTGTCCGCCTTGCCCTTCTTGACGACGGTGGCGTAGATGTCGTGCGACACCGCCGAAGCGCCAGACAGCGTGAGCCCCGCCACCACGGCGAGGATGGTCGCAAACGCCACCGCCGAGATGAAGCCGAGGAACACGTTGCCCCCCACCGCATTGGCCAGGTGGATGGCCGCCATGTTGCCGCCGCCGAGCAGGCCACCCGTGGCGTCGAGGAACTGCGGGTTGGTCAGCACGAACGTGATCGCGCCGAAGCCGATGATGAAGGTCAGCAGGTAGAAGTAGCCGATCCAGCCGGTGGCCCACATCACCGACTTGCGCGCCTCCTTGGCACTGGGCACGGTGAAGAAACGCATCAGGATGTGCGGCAGCCCGGCCGTCCCGAACATCAGCGCCATGCCGAAACTCACGGCGGAGATCGGATCCTTGACGAAGTTGCCCGGTCCCATGATCGACTGACCGATCGCCGCGGCCTCGTCGGCGGTCTTGCCGGTGGCCAGCGCGGTCTTGATCTGCACCGCCTTGGCAAACATCGCCTCGGGGCTGAAGCCGAAGTTCCACAGCACCATGAAAGCCATGAACGACGCGCCGCCCAGCAGCAGGCACGCCTTGATGATCTGCACCCATGTGGTCGCCGTCATGCCGCCGAACAGCACGTAGACCATCATCAACGCACCGACGATGACGACCGCGATCCAGTACTGCAGCCCGAACAGCAGCTTGATGAGCTGACCGGCGCCCACCATCTGAGCAATCAGGTAGAAGGCCACCACCACCAGCGTGCCCGAGGCCGCGAAGATGCGCACGGGCTTCTGTTCGAAGCGGAACGCTGCCACATCGGCGAAGGTGAACTTGCCCAGATTGCGCAGCCGCTCGGCCATCAGGAACGTGATCACCGGCCAGCCGACCAGGAAGCCGATGGAGTAGATCAGCCCGTCGAAGCCGCTGACCATCACCGCCGCTGATATGCCCAGGAACGACGCGGCCGACATGTAGTCGCCTGCAATGGCCAGCCCGTTCTGAAAGCCGGTGATGCCACCGCCCGCGGTGTAGAAATCGGCCGCGCTCTTGGTCCGCGCCGCAGCCCACTTGGTGATGAACATCGTCATCACGACGAAGGCGCCGAACATGCCGATCGCGGTCCAGTTGGTGGGCTGTTTATCGGCCTGTCCGAGATCGGCGCCGGCCGACCAGGCGAAAACGGACACGCCGAACAGCGCGGCCAGCATCAGCGCGCGTCTGGCGTGCAGGGGCATGTTGAGGCGGCTCACTTCAACGCCGCCTTGGCGATCGCCTCCGTCAGGTCGTCGAACTCACTGTTGGCGCGCTGCACGTAGTACGCGGTGATCGCCACCGTGAACACGATGACGCCAAAGCCGATGGGAATGCCCATGGTCATCACGCCGTCACCCAGGCGCTGCGACAGGAAGGGCTTATTGAAGGCGACCAGCAGGATGAAGCCGTAATAGACGACCATCATCGCCAGCGTCAGCCACCAGCCGAAGCGAGAACGC
>DATKJN010000297.1:0-4455 GCA_035543655.1 Burkholderiaceae bacterium
GCCGAAGCGGCGCACGTCCACATCCCACAAGTCGCGCGGCGCTTCGTCGCCGGCGATCCACTCGGCGATCAAGCGGCCGGCGCCGCCGGAGTTGGCGATGCCAGCGGAGTTGAAACCGGCGCACACGTAGTAGCGGCGCAACGCGGGCGCCTCGCCGAGGATGAAGTTGCCATCCGGCGTGAAGCTCTCCGGTCCGTTGAGCAGCATCTTGACTTGCGCGGTCTCCAGGCACGGCGTGCGGTGGATGGCGTTCGTCATCAGGATCTCGAACTGGTCCCAGTCTTCATCGAGCAGCTGGAACTGGAACGTGCTCGGGATCGGGTCGACCCGCCATGGCTTGGCCTGGGGCTCGAACCCACCCATCAGCAGGCCGCCGACTTCCTCTTTGTAGTAGATGAAGCCGTCGGGGTCGCGCATCACCGGCAGCATCGGGTGCACGCCGTCGATCCTGCCGGTCACGATGTAGAAGTGCTCGGCGGAGTAAAGCGGTACGTTGACGCCGGCGAGCGCGCCGAACTGGCGCGCCCACTGGCCGGCGCAGTTCACGACCACCTCGCAGTGCACGTCGCCCCGGCTGGTGCGCACGCCCGCCACGTGTTCGCCGACGGCGCCGCGCTCGGTCAGCACGCCGGTCACCTCGATGTCTTCGATCACCTTCACGCCGCGGTTGCGCGCGCCCTTGGCCAGGCTCATGCACAGGTCGGCCGGATTGGCCTTGCCGTCACCTGGGATCCACAGCGCGCCATGCAGATCGTCGGTGCGCATCACCGGGACCAGGTCGCCGGCTTCCTTGGGCGTGATCAGCTGCACCTCGACGCCGAAGCTGCGCGCGAGTGCGGCCTGCTTCTTCAGCACCTGCCAGCGCTGCGGCGTGGCGGCCACGTTGACGCTGCCGCATTGCTTCCAGCCGGTGGCCAGGCCCGTCTCCTGTTCGAGCGTCGAGTACAGCTCGATGCCGTAGCGGCTCATCGAGGTCATGTTGCGGTTCGGCCGCATCTGGCCCACCAGCCCAGCGGCATGCCAAGTGGTGCCGCTGGTCAGCTTGCCCTGCTCGAGCAGCAGCACGTCGGTGATGCCGAGCCGGGCCAGGTGGTATGCCGTCGAGCAGCCGGCGATGCCGCCGCCGACGACGACCACGCGGGCGTGCGTCGGAAGGTTCATCGCGGCCACCGCGCTCCATAGAATCGCGCACACGCACCACCGCCGGAGACCGCATGCAGACCCCGACCGCCGACTACACCGTGCGCGCGATCCGGCCTGACCGCGCGGTCGACACCTTGCAGCGGCTGCCCTACTTCATCGGCGTGTCGGGCAGCACCGTGCAGGCCACCGGACTGTCGATGCACCTGGTGGTGATCCCGCCCGGCGCGCGCGCCGAGCCGCATTTGCACATCGGCTACGAGACCGGCATCTACGTGCTGCAGGGCCGGGTCGAGACGCGTTATGGCGAAGGGCTGACGCAGTCGGTGATCAGCGAGGCGGGCGACTTCCTGTTCGTGCCACCCGGCGTGCCGCACGAGGCGATCAACCTGAGCCCCACCGAACCGGCGCGCGCGATCGTCGCGCGCAACGACCCCGCCGAACAGGACAAGGTGGCGCCGTACCGACCGTTGCCTCACCACGGCAATGAATAGGTCTTCACGTTGGTGAAGCTCTTGCAGGCTTCCTGCACGCCCTCTTTGTAGCCCAGCCCCGAGTCCTTGATGCCGCCAAAGGGGGTGAGCTCGAGGCGGTAGCCCGGCACCTCCCAGACATTGACCGAGCCGACCTGCAGCTCGCGCACGAAGCGCATGATGTCGTCGAGCCGGTTGGTGCACACGCCCGACGACAGCCCGAACGCCGTGCCGTTGACCTGGCGGATCGCATCGTCCACGTCCTTGAACGTGAGCACCGGCGACACCGGGCCGAAGGTCTCCTCGCGCACCACTTCCATCTCGCCGCGCACGCGGTCGATCAGCGTGGGCGAATACGACGCGCCGTCGCGCCGGTTGCCATGCAGCAGGCGTGCGCCCTGAGCCACCGCGTCGTGGACGCGGCGCTCGAACAGCATCGCGGCGCGTTCGTCGATCACCGTGCCCATGTCGACGTTGGGATCGAGCGGGTCGCCATGCACCCAGCCGCGGGTCTTCTCCAGCAGCGCATCGGTGAAGTCGCTCGCCAGCCGCTCGTGCACCAAGATGCGCTTGACCGCCGTGCAGCGCTGGCCGCTGTTCTTGTACGACCCGCTCGCCGCCAGTTCGGCAGCGCGCGTCACGTCGGCGTCGTCCATCACCACCAGCGGATCGTTGCCGCCCAGCTCGAGGACCTGCCGCTTGTAGGTCGCCCTGCCGGCGATGTATTTGCCAACCGCCACGCCGCCGGTGAAGGTGACCAGGTCGACGTCGGGATGGGTCAGCAGTTCGTCGGCGATCTCACGCGGGTCGCCAGTGACCACCGACAGCATCGGTGGAGGCAGGCCGGCTTCGTACAGCACGTCGGCCAGCGTGAGCGCGGCCAGCGGCGTCTTCTCGGTCGGCTTGAGCACCATGCGGTTGTTGGTGGCAATCGACGGCGCGACCTTGTGGATCACCTGGTTCAGCGGGTGGTTGAACGGCGTGATCGCCGAGATCACGCCGAGCAGCGGCTCGCGCGTGGTGTGCACGCGGCGCTGCTTGCCATGGTGCGTGAGGTCGCACGAGAAGCTCTGGCCGTCGTCGACCAGCGCCTGCTGCGCCGAGAACAGCAGCACATCGCTGGCCCGCCCCACCTCGTACAGCGTGTCTTTCAGGCACAGGCCGGACTCCAGCGTGATCTGGCGCGCGATCGACTCCTTGCGCTGCGCGATCAGCTCGCCCGCCTTGTTGAGGATGCGAAAACGCTCGTGGCGCGTGAGCTTGGGCTTGTAGTCGCGCGCCACCGCGATCGCCCGCCGCACGTGTTCGACGCTGGCCCTCGGCACCGTGGCCACCAGCTCGCCGGTGTAGGGATAACGCACCTCGATCACGCGGTCGGTCTGCACGCGCTCGCCGGCGATGCGCATCGCCTCGTGGCGAACCTCGGTGATCGGGCGTCTGCTCATCAGAGTGTGCCGTTGATCGCGAAGTCGAAGATCTGGTAGCTCTTCAACGTGGCGCCCGCGGCCTTGAGCTTGTAGGCATCCGACAGCGGCCGGTTCAGGATGAACGGCACCTTGGTCTCCGACACGCCGCCGTGCGTGCGCAGCCGGTGGCCCTTGAGCCCCGCGAGGTCGTGCGCCTTGGCCGAACTGCCGATGCACACGTCCTGCCGGGCGACCACGGCCACGTCGCCCTCGCGGTCGGCCGGCATGTCGAACATCTTGCAGGCCTCCTCGCGCGTGAGCGCCATCTCGATGCCTTCGACACCGGCAATGTGCTCGATGATCTGGCGCGCCGTGACCGCGCTTCGGCTCCACACGCGCACGAAACCGCCCAGCGCACCATGGTGGCCGACGAAGGCATCGGTGATCGGGCAGATCACCGTGGTGGTGCCGGCACCGAACTTCGCATCGAGGATGTCCTGCAGCCAGATCACGTTGGGCTCGCCGGCAGCGTTGCTCTTGTCGCTCATGCCGTGGTCGGCGGTGAGCGCCACTGTGGCATCGAGCGCGGCCAGGCGGCCGAACGCGTCGTCCAGCGCCTGGTAGAAGCGCCGCGCCTCCGATTCGTCGGGTGCGTACTTGTGCTGCACCCAATCGGTGAGCGACAGGTACAGCAAGTCGGGCCGGCGCTGCGCCAGCAGCTTGACGCCCGCCTCGAGCACGAACAGCGACAGCTCCATCGAATACATGTCCGGCTGCGCCATGCCGACGAACTCGAGCACCTGGTCGATGCCGTTGTCTGCCAAGGTGCAGCGGCCCGCGAACTCCGACGAGAACGAGACGTGTCCCTTCGACACGTCGAGCCCTTTGCCGAGTTGCTTGCGCAGCTTGTCCTTGGCGGTGATCGAGATCACTTTCGCGCCGGCATCGGCGAAGCGCTTCAGGATCGTGTCGCCGCGCAGCAGCTCGGGGCCGGTCATCACCACCGGCTCCCAGGTGCGCGTGTCGAGATAGAAGTTGCCCGAGATGCCGTGCTTCGAGGTCGGCGTGCCGGTGATGATCGACATGTTGTTCGGACAGGTGAACGACGGCATCGAGCCTTCGGCCACCGTGCCGTAGCCCTGCGCGATGAAACGCGCCATGTTGGGCACCACGCCTTCGTCGAGAAAGCGGCGCAGGTACGCGGGGTCGCCGCCGTCGATGCACACCACGACCACCGGGCGCAGCGGCCAGCGGTACGCGGTGCCGTTCACGTCGACGGTGGGTTTGTTGTTGGCCATGGGGACTGCCTTCAGATTCAGGATGAAGCCGGTCTACTCGGCGCGGCTGCGCGACGGCTTGGCCAGCGCGCCGTGCAGGCGCTCGCGGCTGTGCAGCACATGCTCGGTGAGCAGGCGTTCGGCGAGTCTTTCGTCGCC
>DATKJN010000298.1:0-5061 GCA_035543655.1 Burkholderiaceae bacterium
CGATCAGCACGTTGCACTGCGTTGGATGACCCTCGTCATCGACATTGAGCGAGCCGCGGCGATCGGGCAGCGTGCCGTCGTCGAGCACGGTCACACCCTTGGCCGCCACCCGTTGGCCCACGCGGCCGGCGAAGGTCGACGAACCCTTGCGGTTGAAGTCGCCTTCCAGCCCATGGCCGACCGCCTCGTGCAGCAGCACGCCGGGCCAGCCGGGGCCGAGCACGACACTCATCGCGCCGGCCGGTGCCGGCCGCGATTCGAGGTTGGTCAGCGCGGCGTTGACAGCCTGATCGACGTAACGCGCGAGCACGTCGTCTTGGAAGTAATTCAGGCCGAAGCGGCCGCCGCCGCCGCCGCTGCCGATCTCGCGCCGGCCGCCCTGCTCGGCAATCACCGTAATCGACACGCGAACCAGCGGCCGCACGTCGGCGGCACGGGTGCCGTCGGCGCGCGCCACCATCACCACGTCGTACTCCGCGGCCAAGCTGGCCATCACCTGCACGATGCGTGGGTCGCGCGCTCGCGCCATGCGTTCCGCGCGTTCGAGCAACGCAACCTTCTGGGTGCTGTCGAGCGTGGCGATCGGATCGATCGACGCATACAGCGCGCGGCTGGCACCCACCTGCGCGCTGCCATCGCCCACCTTCACCCGCTTGCTCTGTCCCGCTGCGGCGATGCTGCGCACCGTGCGTGCGGCGTCGAGCAAGGCAGCGTGCGAGATGTCGTCGGAGTAGGCGAACGCCGTCTTCTCGCCCGCCACCGCGCGCACGCCCACACCCTGGTCGATGCCGAAGCTGCCGCTCTTGACGATGCCCTCCTCCAGGCTCCAACCCTCATGGCGGGTGATCTGGAAGTACAGGTCGCAGTCGTCGACCTTGTGGCTGCCGATGCAGGCCAAGGCTTCCTGCAGCGCGGGCTCGTCGAGGCCTGCGGGTTCGAGCAACAGGCGGCGTGCCAGCGCCAGACGTTCAATGGTGGGTTCGCGCGAAATCATCGGGCGATTGTAGGAGTGCGCACCGACAACGACACGAAGGCCGGTCTTAGTGCCACGCCTCGCGCGGGCTTGATCCCCGCAGGGATACAAGTCAAGTCGGCGCGCACCGGGCGGCCGGGGGCTCAGGGCGGCTCAGTCGCCGCTGTCAGGCCTTCGCTTGCGCAAGGCCTGTTCGTAAAGTGCATTGCGCGGCGCGCCGCTGATGCGTGCCGCCAGCAAAACGGCCTGCTTCAACGGCAGCTCGGCCAGCAAGACGTCCAGCACATGGTCGCTGGTGGCGTCGCTCGCTGCCTGGCTGTCGCCCCCCTCCGCGGCGTGCAACACCAGCACAAACTCACCGCGCGTGCGTTGCGCGTCGGCGGCCAGCCAGGCGGGAAATTCGCCGACGGGCAACGTGACCACGGTCTCGAACTGCTTGGTGAGTTCGCGGCATACAGTGACGCGCCGCGTGCCGGCGCGCACAGCCCAGACATCGGCCAGCGAGCCGATGCGATGCGGCGCCTCGAACCACACCTGGGTGCCCACGTCGTCGCAGGCGGCATCGAGCGCACGCTGGCGCTCCTGCCCCTTGGGCGGCGCGAAGCCGCAGAAATGGAAGCCCGTGGACGCCGCGTCGCCTGCCACACTGAGTGCGGTCACCACGCTGCTGGCGCCCGGGATCGGCACGACGCGATGGCCCTCGGCAGCCACGGCCTGCACCAGCGCCGCGCCGGGGTCCGACACGGCGGGGGTGCCGGCGTCGCTGGCATAGGCCACCCGCTGCCCAGCGCGCAGGCGCTGCAGCACCGCCGCTGCCGCCACGCGCTCGTTGTGCTGGTGCAGCGCGAGCAAGGGCTTGTGCAGCGCCAGGTGGTGCAGCAGCGATCCCGTGACGCGGCTGTCTTCGCAGGCCACCGCGTCGACCAGGCCAAGCACGTGCACCGCGCGCAGCGTGATGTCGGCCAGGTTGCCGATCGGCGTGGCCACCAGGTACAACGCCGGCGCGGGATACTGCTGCGCCCCCGCGGCCGCTGCGGCCGCCTGTTGGATCTGCAACGCGTCGATGCTCAAGGAGGCCTGTCGTGGCTGTGACGCCGAAGTCCGTGGGCGACCGCGCTGAAGCGCTCGCGCTGGAGCACTTGCTGCGCCACGGCTTGGCCCTGGTGTGTCGCAATTATCGTGTGGCACGCGGACCCCGCGCACGCGGCGGCGAGATCGACCTGATCTTGCGGGAACGCGATGGCACGCTGGTCTTCGTCGAAGTGCGCTCGCGCGCAAGCGACTTGCACGGTGGCGCGCTGGCCAGCGTGGGCGCGGCCAAACAGCGCGCTCTGGTGTTCGCCGCGCAGCACTACCTGGCCGGTCTGACCCACACACCGCCGTGCCGGTTCGATGTGGTGGCCGTCGAGGCGTCCGGCTTGCATTGGGTGCGCGCGGCGTTCGACGCCTGACGGCCGGCCCGGCGCACCCGGGCCGCTGACTTATCATGGCCGACCATGCTCGAGCAGCGCATCCAGCAGCAGTTCTTCGATGCAGTGGACCTGAAGTACCAATCGGCAGAAGCCTTGGTCAAGCCGGTGGCCGACGCATCGCAGGCGATCGTCGGCGCCCTCACTGCAGGCGGCAAGCTGCTGGTGTGCGGTGTCGGCCCCTCGGCCGCGTTGGCGTCGTTGTGCGCGGCCCAGTTGATGGGACGCTTCGAACGCGAACGGCCTGGCCTCGCGGTGCTGGCCCTCGGGGCCGATGCGGTGGTGTCCAACCAGCTCACCCTGTCGGACGGCGCGCACGCCATGCTGGCGCGCCAGGTCGCCACGCTGGGCGCGCCAGGCGACTTGCTGCTCGTGCTCGACCCCGAAGGCGAACACGAGGCGCTGCTCGCCGCAGTGGACGCCGCCCATGCCAACGACATGGCGGTGATTGCGTTATTGGGACGGACCGGTGGCGCGTTGCGCGCCGCGTTGGGCGAAACCGATGCGGCGATCACCGTGCCACACGATCGCAACGCGCGTGTGCTGGAAATGCATCTGCTGATCCTGCATTGCCTGTGCGACGCCATTGATCTTCAACTCCTGGGAGAACAGGACCCCGCATGACTCGAACGAACTCAAACGGTTGTATCGGCGCGCGCACAACGCGCAGCGCCTGGGCACTGATCCTCGTCGTGGCACAGCTCGCGGGCTGTGCGCCGCTGCTGGTGGGTGGC
The DNA here is from genome assembly GCA_035543655.1 of Burkholderiaceae bacterium. Taxonomy (GTDB): domain Bacteria; phylum Pseudomonadota; class Gammaproteobacteria; order Burkholderiales; family Burkholderiaceae_C; genus JAEUPI01. The sequence continues at coordinate 3,177 of DATKJN010000298.1, forward strand.
GCGATGGTCGGCGGTACGATGGTCGCGATCGACCGGCGCACGACCGGCACGCAAGTGGAAGACCAGTCGATCGAGGTGAAAGCCGCCAACCGCGTGAAGGAAGCGGTCGGCGACCGGGCCCACGTGAACGTCACCAGCTACAACCGCACCGTGCTGCTGACTGGCGAAGCCATCAACGATGCCGACAAAGCCGCCATCGAGCAGGCGGTGCAGCGGATCGAGAACGTGCGCTCGACGGTCAACGAGGTGGCGGTGACCATTCCGTCCGCGATGTCGACCCGTTCGAACGACGCGTTGCTCACCGGCAAGGTCAAGGCCACCTTCATCGACGCCAAAGACCTCCAGGTGAACGCATTCAAGGTCGTCACCGAACGCGGCAACGTCTACCTGATGGGCCGGGTCACCGAACGTGAGGCCACGCGAGCCACCGACCTGGCGCGCACGGTCAGCGGCGTTCAGAAGGTGGTGCGCGTGTTCGAGGTCGTCACCGAGCAGGAGCTGGCGGAGAACGCAGCGAAGAAGTAAGCTGAGGGCGCCCTCAGACCAGGCGCTTGATCAGGCTGGACGTGTCCCAGCGCGAGCCGCCCAGCACCTGAACGTCGCGGTAGAACTGATCGACCAAGGCCGTCACCGGCAGGCGCGCCCCGTTGCGGCGTGCCTCGTCGAGCACCAGCCCGAGATCCTTGCGCATCCAGTCGACCGCGAAGCCGAAATCGAACTTGCCGTCGATCATCGTGCTGCCGCGGTTGTCCATCTGCCAGCTCTGCGCGGCGCCCTTGCCGATGACCTCGAGCACCAGCTTCATGTCCAGACCCGCCTTCTGGCCGAACGCGATGCCTTCCGACAGGCCTTGAACCAGTCCGGCGATGCACACCTGGTTGACCATCTTGGCCAACTGCCCGGCGCCGCTTGGACCCACCAGGGTCACCGCGCGCGAGAACGCCAGCGCCACCGGCTTCATCGCGTCGAACGGCGCGGGATCACCGCCACACATCACGGTCAGCATGCCGTTCACGGCGCCGGCTTGGCCGCCGGATACTGGCGCGTCGACGAACTGAACCTTCTTGGCCTGGGCCGCTTGGTAGAGTTCGCGCGCCACCGCGGCTGACGCGGTGGTGTGGTCGACGAAGATCGCGCCGGGCTTCATGCCCGCCAGACCACCCTGCTCGCCCAGCACCACGGAACGCAGATCGTCGTCGTTGCCGACGCAACAGAAGACGAAGTCGGCGCCCGCCGCCGCCTCGCGCGGCGTCGGCGCGAAGCGGCCACCGTACTCCTTGGCCCACGCCTGTGCCTTGGCCGCCGTGCGGTTGAACACGCACACGTCGTGGCCGGCGCGTGCCAAGTGCCCTGCCATGGGATGGCCCATGACGCCCAGCCCCAAGAAGGCGGTCTTGCGCGGCGGCGTCGGTTCGTAGGTCTTGGTCATGGCGAGCCTCAAGGAAAAAGGCCGCCAGTTTAAGCCGCGGCCCTTTGTCCATCGGGGCGTCGAGGCGGCCGAGCCGCCCACCCATTGGGACTCAAACGATCGTCAGGTGCTCGGTGCCGGCCGACAGGTCCTGGTTGCGTGCCCGCGAGCTGTTCAGCTTGATCTGCAGGCGCAGGTCGTTCACCGAGTCGGCGTTGCGCAGCGCGTCTTCGTACGACACGTGGCGGTGCTCGTAGAGATCGAACAGCGCCTGGTCGAAGGTCTGCATGCCGAGCTCGCGCGAGCGCTTCATCAGCTCCTTGATCTCGCCCACCTCGCCCTTGAAGATCAGGTCGCTCATGAGGGGCGAGTTGAGCAGGATCTCGATCGCCGCCACGCGGCCCTTGGTGCCTTTCTTGGGGATCAGGCGCTGCGAGATGATGGCCTTCAGGTTGAGCGACAGGTCCATCAGCAGCT
>DATKJN010000299.1:0-11746 GCA_035543655.1 Burkholderiaceae bacterium
TTGAAGCGCTGCGCGTTGAAGATCTGCGGCACCAGGCAGCAGTCGGCAAGGCTCGGCGTGCTGCCGTGGCAATACGTGCTCGGCTGCGCCGCGAGCTGGCGCTCGACCACCTCGAGGCCGGTCTCGACCCAGTGGCGGTACCAGCGGTCCTTGTCGTCCTCGCTGACCTTCAAGTCGCGCACCAGGTAACGCAGCACGCGCAGGTTGTTCAGCGGATGGATCTCGCAGGCCACGTCGAGCGCCAGTGCACGCACACGCGCGCGCTCGGCAGGCGCTTTGGGCAGCAGCGGCGGCTCGGGGTGCGTCTCGTCGAGGTACTCCATGATCGCCAGCGACTGCGTCAGCATGTGGTCGCCGTCGCGCAGCAGCGGCACCAGGCGCGACGCCGACACCGCCGCGTACGACTCGTGGAGGTGCTCGTTCTTGGTGAGGTGCACCGGCTTGTAGTCGTACTCGAGTCCCTTCAACGCAAGCGCGATGCGCACGCGATACGACGCCGACGAGCGGAAGTAGTTGTAGAGCTCCATCGCGCGTGCGATCAGCCGACCGCCACCTTGAGCGTGCCGAGGCCGGCGATCTCGCCTTCCATCACGTCGCCCTTCACCACCGCAGCCACGCCGGCGGGCGTGCCGGTGTAGATGAGGTCGCCGGGCTGCAGCGCCCAGCCGGACGACAGGTGCTCGATGATCTCGCCCACGTTCCAGATCAGCTGCGACAGGTCGCCCTTCTGCTTGACCGCGCCGTTGACCTTGAGCGTGATCGCGCCGCTCGAGAGCTCGCCGGTCTCTTTGATCGAGCGCAAAGGTCCGATCGGCGAGGCCTGGTCGAAGGCCTTGCCGATGCACCACGGCCGGCCCTGCTTCTTGGCCTCGTTCTGCAGGTCGCGTCGTGTCATGTCCAGGCCCACGCCGTAGCCCCAGATGCACGCCAGCGCATCGCTGGCCTTGATGTCGCGGCCGCCCTTGCCGATGGCCACGACGAGTTCGATCTCGTGGTGGAAGTTCTTGGTCAGGCTCGGGTAGTCGATGCGACCGGTCTCGCCCTCGGGCACGTAGACCACGGTGTCGGCCGGCTTGGTGAAGAAGAACGGCGGCTCGCGGCCGGTGTGCCCCATCTCCTGCGCATGCTCGACATAGTTGCGGCCGACACAGTAGATGCGGTGCACGGGAAACTCGCCACCGCCCTTGACGGGCACCACGGTGATGGGGGCGGCTTGAATGACATGGGCCATGGTCGAGATCACTTCCTCAGTCGCGAGTGGGGAGCGGGAATCATGCCACCACACCCGGCGCTACACTCGCCCGCCATGCTGCAGTCTCGTCGCATCAAGCACTGCCGCGCCTGCGGCTCGTTGATTGCGTACCGCATCCCCAGCGACGACAACCGCGAGCGCGCGGTGTGCAACGACTGCGGCACCGTGCACTACGAAAACCCGCTCAACGTGGTGGGTACGGTGCCGGTGTGGGAAGACCGCGTGCTGCTGTGCAAGCGCAACATCGAGCCGCGCTACGGCATGTGGACCTTGCCGGCCGGCTTCATGGAGGTGGGCGAGACCACCGAGGCGGGCGCCTTGCGCGAGACCGACGAAGAGGCCGGTGCACGCATCGAACTGCAGGGCTTGTTCACACTGTTGAACGTCGTGCCGGTGGCCCAGGTGCACTTCTTCTATCTCGCGCGGCTGCTCGACACCAACTTCAACCCGGGGCCCGAGAGCATCGAGGCCCGGCTCTTCCTCGAGGAGGAGGTGCCATGGGAGCAACTGGCCTTCCGCACGGTTCGTGAAACTCTGCACCGATACTTCGAGGATCGAAGGCGCGGTCGTTTCGAGGTCCATTTCGCCGATATCGTGTGACGATGAGCGTCACGCTGCCCAAGCCCACCCCTGCGTCACAAGCGACGGGTGGCGGCGTGCCGACCAACATGCCGTCCGCGATCCAGACGCCGGCGCACCCGGTGGCCGGCGCGCCGCCCGCACCGGCATCGGCGCGGTTGCGCGAAGACCTGATCCACCCCGATCCGCTGCTCGACTGCCTGGTCGAGGTGTGCCGTTTGCACGGCGTGGGCGCGTCGCGCGCGTCGCTGTCGGCCGGGCTGCCGCTGCAGTCGGGCCGCATCACGCTGGAGCTCGCTGAGCGCGCCGCGGCGCGCGTGGGCATGTCGGCACGGCTGCAGCGCCTGGCGCTGGCCGACATCGACCCCGCGGCACTGCCGGCGATCCTGATCCTCACCGACAACCGCGCCTGCGTGTTGCAGGGCTTCAATGCCGACGGCGGCGCGCAGGTGCTGCTGCCCGAGACCGCGCAAGGCTCGATCAACCTGCGCCGCGACGAACTGCTGCAGCGCTACAGCGGGGTGGTGCTGTTCGTGCGGCCGCACTTCCGCTTCGACAACCGTGCGCCGGTGCAGCGCGCGACCCGGCGCGGCCACTGGTTCTGGAGCGCCGTGATGGCGCAGCGCTTCGTCTACCGCGACGTGATGCTGGCCGCGCTGCTGGTCAACGTGTTCGCGCTCGCGTTCCCGCTGTTCTCGATGAACGTGTACGACCGTGTGGTGCCGAACAACGCGGTCGAAACGCTGTGGGCACTGGCGATCGGCGTCACATTGATCCTGCTGGCCGATCTGGCGATGCGCAAGCTGCGCAGCCGCTTCGTCGACGAGGCCAGCGCGCGCATCGACGTGGAGCTGTCGGCGCGCCTGATGGAGCGCGTGCTCGGCATGCGGCTGGAGAACAAGCCCGAGTCGGTGGGCTCGTTCGCCTCCAACCTGCGCGGCTTCGAGCAGGTGCGCGACTTCATCGCGTCGAGCACGGTGACCACGCTGATCGACCTGCCGTTCGCGTTGCTGTTCGTGGGGGTCATGCTGTGGATCTCGCCGTGGCTGGCTATTCCCTCGGTGGTGGTGTTCGGCATCATCGTGATCACCGGCACCATCGCGCAGCACCGGCTGCACGAGCTGTCGGAAACCACCTATCGCGCCAGCGCGCAGCGCAACGCCACGCTGGTGGAGAGCCTCGCCGGCATCGAGACCATCAAGACCCAGGGCGCCGAGGGTGTGATCCAGGCGCGCTGGGAGCGCGTGAACACCTTCCTGGCCCGCATCAACGTGCGCATGCGCGGGCTGTCGTCGGGCGCGATGTACACCGCCAGCACGCTGACGCAGTTCGCCAGCGTGGCCGTGATCCTGATCGGCGTGTACCTGATCAACGAACGCCAGCTGACCATGGGCGGCCTGATCGCCTGCAGCATGCTGGCCGGCCGCGCCCTCGCGCCCGCCGGCCAGATCGTCGGCCTGCTGATGCAGTACCAGGGTGCGCGCACCGCGCTCACCTCGCTCGATGCGCTGATGGCCAAGCCGGTCGAACGGCCCACGCCCGAAGAAGGCGGCCAGCCGTTCGTGCAGCGGCGCGACTTCAAGGGCGAGATCGAGTTTCGCGCCGTGCGCTTCAAGTACCCCGGCCGCGACGATGCGGCGCTCGACGGCGTGAGCTTTCGCATCACGCCGGGCGAACGGGTGGCGTTGATCGGCCGCGTCGGCTCGGGCAAGTCGACCATCCAGCGCCTGATCATGGGGCTGTACCAGCCCACCGACGGCGCGGTGCTGCTCGACGGCATCGACCTGCGCCAGCTCGACCCGGCCGACGTGCGGCGCGGCGTGGGCTGCGTGTCGCAGGACGTGCTGCTGTTCTACGGCTCGATGCGCGACAACATCACGCTCGGCCTGCCCTACGCCGATGACTCGGCCATCGTCGCCGCCGCCGACACCGCCGGTCTCACCGATTTCGTCAACCGCCACCCGCGCGGCTTCGACATGCCGGTGGGCGAACGCGGCGATTCGCTGTCGGGCGGGCAGCGCCAGTGCGTGGGCCTGGCGCGCGCGCTGCTGCACAACGCGCCGGTGCTGCTGCTCGACGAGCCGACGTCGGCGATGGATTTCTCCACCGAGGCGCAGATCACGCAGCGCATCACCGCGTGGGCGCAGCACAAGACGGTGGTGCTGGTCACGCACCGCACCTCGCTGCTGTCGTTGGTGTCGCGCGTGATCGTGATCGACGGCGGCAAGGTGGTGGCCGACGGCCCGCGCGACCGCATCATGGAAGCGCTGCAGACCGGCCGCATCGCGAGGGCTGCATGACGACCCCCACGCTCACTCCGTTCGCTGTCACCCAAGGGGGCTTGGTCGCCTTGGGAGCGGCCCGGCGGCGACCATGAACGCCCGCGACGACAACGCCGCCCTCGCCGATCCGGCCAAGCCGTTCGTCGGTGCCAAGGCCATGGGCGTGCTGGAGCGCGTGCGAGTGGGCCTGGAGCCGGTGACCAACAAGCTGCTCGGCCCGACGGTGACCGACAGCGACGCCATCGAAGCCGGCGTGCGCAGCTTCGAGCGCGAGGCCGACGCGATGATCTCGCGCCAGCGCACGCGCGGTGCGCAGAAGATCGTGCGCGCCGCCGCGCTGTGCGTGGTGGCGTTGCTGGTGTGGGCGGCGCTGGCGCCGGTCGATGAGGTGACGCGCGGCGATGCGCGCGTGATCCCGTCGCGCCAGCTGCAGGTGGTGCAGTCGCTCGACGGCGGCGTGGTGGTGGAGATCCTGGTGCGCGAAGGCCAACTGGTCGAGGCCGGCCAGTTGCTGCTGCGCGTGGACGAAACCCGCGCCGGCGCCGGTGTGCGCGAGAGCGCGGCGCAAGGCTTCTCGCTGCGCGCCCGCGCGGCGCGGCTGCGCGCACTGGCCGAAGGCGCGAAGTTCATCGCGCCGGTGGGCCGCGATGACGACGAGAAGCGGGTGGCGATCGACGAGCAGCGGCTGTATGAATCGCGCGTCAGCGAGTTGGCCGCCACGATGTCGGTGAATCGTCAGCAACTCGCGCAGAAGCAGCAGGAGTTGAGCGAGGTGCAGGTCAAGCGTTCCACCGCGCTGCGCGGCCTGGACCTCACACAGCAGGAGCTCGCGCAGACACGGCCGCTGCTGGCCACCGGCGCGGTGTCGCAGGTCGACGTGTTGCGCCTGGAGCGCGAAGTCGTGCGCTTCCGCGGCGAGGTCGAAGGCTCCGCGGCGCAGATCCAGCGCGTGCAGGCCGGCATCGGCGAGGTGCAGCGCAAGGGCCAGGAAACCGAGTTCATGTTTCGCAACGAGGCGCGCAAGGAGCTCGGCGAGACGATGGCCAAGCTCAACGCGCTCAACGAGGGCGCGGTGGCGCTGGCCGACAAGGTGGACAAGGCGCAGGTGAAGTCGCCGGTGCGCGGCCGCGTGCAGCGCCTGCTGGCCAACACGGTGGGCGGTGTCGTGCAGCCGGGCAAGGACATCGTCGAGATCGTGCCGCTCGACGACACGCTGGTGCTCGAGGCGCGCATCGCGCCGAAGGACATCGCCTTCATCCATCCCGGCCAGGCCGCGACGGTGAAGTTCACCGCCTACGACTTCTCGATCTACGGTGGCCTCGAGGCCAAGGTGGAGAACATCTCGCCCGACAGCGTGATCGACGAGAAAGGCAACGCGTACTACCTGGTGCGCGTGCGCACCGTGAAGGCGGGCTTCAGCGAGAAGCTGCCGATCATCCCCGGCATGACGGCCGAGGTCGATGTGCTCACCGGCCGCAAATCGGTGTTGAGCTACCTGCTCAAGCCGGTGCTGAAGGTGCAATCGCGTGCGATGAGCGAGCGGTAAGTTCGCACGACCGAAGGCTGCAGGTTTGCTCTGCATCAACCGATGCAGGTGTAGAGAACCTGTCGCTCGGTGCAACGAAAACACATTTGGTGACAGGCATCACGGCAGGGCCCCGCGTGCTCCTCGAGGCCACTGCCATCCGCGCCGATACTCCGTCCGACATTTGCGCGCGCGCGCAAAGGGACATGCATGCCGATGATTCACAAGACCGAGTTTGGAATGGTGATTGCGATCTGGGGCCAGGCCTGGATCCGCGATGCCAATGGGCACTTCCGCGCGCTGAAGCTGGGCGATGCCGTGCACAAGGGCGACGTCGTGCTCACCACGCAGGACTCGATCGTGCAGCTGGCGCAAGCCGACGCGGCGCGCGAAGAACAGCCGGCCACAACGAAGGCCACCGAGCCCACCGACGCCGACAGCGTCATCGAGTCTTTGAATCAGGGCGACGCACGCACCGCCCCTGCGGCCGGCCTGACCGGCGGTGACGGCGGCGACCTGACGCCGGGCTACCGCGTCGAGCGCATCGTCGAGCTCACCTCACCGGCGGGCCAACTGCGCAGCTCGGGTCTCGACACCGCGCTCACCGAACCGCCGCTGGCTGGAACCACCGAGCGAACGCTCGCCGCCACCGCGCTGCCCTCGCTGTGGGTCAACGCCACCGAAGAAGGCCCCAACGTCGGCATCGGTCTGGTCGCGCCCGCGGGTGCGACGCAGGTGCGCATCGACCTCGTGCCGACGGTCGGCCAGGTGCTGCAAGCCGATGGCACCCCGGTGCTGGCGGGCAGCCTGCTGACCCCGGCGCAACTGAGCGGCCTCGTCTACGTGCCGCCGCAGGACTACCTGCCCGGCACGCCCACGGGGCAACTGCACTTCACGGCGGCGATCGGCGGCACCAGCGCGATCGGCCGCGTGGATTTCGCGGTCGCACCGATCAACGACGCCCCGCTGACGAACGTCGGTTCGGCGACAGCCGATGAAGACACGCTGGTGCCGGTGTCGCTCACCGGCAGCGACGTCGACGGCACGGTCACCTCGGTGGTGATCAATCGCCTGCCCACGCTCGGCATGCTGCTGCTGGCCGACGGTGTGACGCCGGTCCTGTTCGGCCAGACCTTGACCGCCGCGCAGGCGAGCACGTTGGTGCTGCGCCCGCTGGACAACCAGTTCGGCAACGACTCGATCGGCTTCACGGTGGTGGACAACGCCGGGGCGAGTTCCACGCCGGGCGACTGGACCGTGCGCATCAATCCGGTCGACGACCTGCCGGTCGCCACACCCGACACGTTCACCGTGGCCGAAGACGGCTCGGTGACGATCAACGTGCGCTTCAATGACAGCGACGTCGAAACACCGGCGTTGACGATCACGCACGTCAACGGCAACCCGGTCACCGACGGCGGCCCGGCGGTGGCGGTGCCCAACGGCACGGTGCAGCTCGTGGGCGGCCAGCTGCTGTTCACGCCGGCGGCCAACTACAGCGGCCCGGCCCACTTCAGCTACAGCATCACCGACGGCGCGCACACCGCGGTGGCCGCGGTGACCGGCACCGTCACGTCGATCGACGACCTGCCGATCGCCAATGCCGATTCGTTCGTCGTGTCGGAAGACGGCTCGGTCACGATCAACGTGGTCGGCAACGACATCGACATCGATGGCGACACGCTGACGATCACGCACGTCAACGGCACGCCGATCGTCGATGGCGGCCCGGCGGTCGCGGTGCCCGACGGCAACGTGCGCCTGGTGAACGGCCAGCTGGTGTTCGCGCCGGCGCCCGACTACAACGGGCCGGCGTCGTTCGGCTACACGGTGTCCGACGGCACGACCTCGGTGCCCGCCACCGTCACCGGCACGGTCACGCCGGTGGCCGATGCGCCGCAGGTGGTCGTGCCGGCGGCGCAGTCCACCGCCGAAGACACCCCGCTTCAGTTCTCCAGCGCCAACGGCAACGCACTCGGCGTGGCCGATGCCGATGGCGGCAATGTCACCGTGACGGTCGGCGTCACGCACGGCAGCTTCACGCTCGGCTCGCTCGCCGGCGTGACGGTGTCGGGCAACGGCAGCGCCAGCGTCACGCTGAGCGGCACGCCGGCCGCGGTCAACGCAGCCCTGCAAGGCGCCAGCTATGCACCGGGCCCTGACTACAACGGCGCGGCCGCGCTCACGCTGTCGGTCAACGACGGCACCACGGCAAGCGCCAACAGCGTGGCGATCGGCGTGCTGCCGGTGGCCGACATCGCCGGCGATGCGATCAGCACGGCCGAAGACACTGCCGTCGCGATCAACGTGTTGAGCAACGACACGTTCGAAGGCGGCAGCCCGGCCATCGTGGCCGTCAACGGCCAGGCCATCGGCGCCGGCGGCGCCGCGGTCGCGGTGGCCAACGGCAGCGTGGCACTCAATGCTCTGGGCCAGTTGGTGTTCACGCCGGCGGCCAACTACAACGGCCCCGCGACCTTCAGCTACACCGTGAGCTCCGGCGGCGTCAGCGAGACCGCCAACGTGGCGGTCAATGTGACGCCGGTGGCCGACGTGGCCAACGTGAGCCTGAGCGCCACGCCGAGCGTCGCCGAAGGTGGCGCCATCGTCTACACCGCCACACTGGACACGCCGGCGCTGACGCCGGTGACGGTGAGCTTGAGCAACGGCGGGTCGATCACCATCGCCGCCGGTGCCAACAGCGGCACCGTGGCGCTGGCCGCGCCTGGCGATGACGTGTATGTCGACGCCACCACGCTGTCGGCCACGATCAGCAGCGCGAGCGGCGGCGGCTTCGACGTGTTGAACGTCGATGCCACGCCGGCCACCACCGCAATCACCGACACGGTCGACAACACCACGGTGTCGCTGACCGCGTCGCCGTCGGTCGCCGAAGGCGGCCTGATCACCTACACCGCGTCGCTGAACGCGCCAGCGCAAAGCGCCGTCACCGTCACGCTGAGCAACGGCGCCACGATCACGATCGCAGCGGGCGCCAGCGCCGGCCAAGCCAGCGTGGCCGCGCCGAGCGATGACGTGTATGCCGATGCCGGCAGCGTGTCGGCCGCGATCAGCACCGCCGCGGGCGGCAACTTCGAGAACCTGGTGGTCAACCCGGCCGCAGCGACCACCACGGTCAGCGACACGGTCGGCGTGACCACCATCAGCCTCGCCGCGGCGCCCAGCGTGTCCGAGGGCGGATCGATCGTCTACACCGCGTCGCTCACCGCACCGGCACAGACGGCCGTCAACGTCATGCTGTCCAACGGCGCAGTGATCGGCATCGCTGCCGGCGCGAGCAGCGGCAGCGTGAGCGTGGCCGCACCGAGCGACGATGCGTTCGTCGATGCCGGCACCGTGTCGGCCACGATCAGCACCGCCGTGGGCGGCAACTTCGAAGCGCTCGCCATTGACCCGACCGCGGCCAGCACCGCGATCGCCGACACGATCGACACCACCACGGTGTCGCTCACCGCGAGCCCGTCGGTCGCCGAAGGCGGCGCGATCACCTACACCGCGTCGCTCAACGCGGCGGCGCAGACGCCGGTCACGGTCACGCTGAGCAACGGGGCGACGATCGCCATCGCCGCCGGCGCCAGCACGGGCACGGTCAGCGTGGCGGCGCCGAACGACGACGTGTTGATCGACGCCGGAACCGTGTCGGCCACGATCAGCGGCGCGGTCGGTGGCAACTTCGAGAGCCTGGTGGTCAACCCCACCGCGGCCACCACCGCGGTCACCGACACGCTGGACACCACCACGGTCAGCCTCAGTGCCACGCCGAGCGTGGCCGAGGGCGGCTCGATCACCTACACCGCGGCACTCACCAGCCCGGCGGGAACGACGGTGACGGTGAGCCTGAGCAACGGCGCCTCCATCACGATCAACGCCGGTGCCAGCAGCGGCAGCGTCAGCGTGCCCGCACCGGGCGCCGACGTGTATGCCGACGCCGGCAGCGTGTCGGCCACCATCAGCAGTGCGGTCGGCGGCAACTTCGAGGCGCTGGCCGTCAGCCCCGCCGCGGCGACGACCACCGTCAGCGACACCCTCGACACCACCACGGTGTCGTTGACCGCAACACCGAGCGTCGCCGAGGGCGGCGCCATCGTCTACACCGCGTCGCTCACCAGCCCGGCGCTGACGCCGGTCACGGTCACGCTCAGCAACGGTGCGGTCATCACCATCGCCGCCGGCACCAGCTCGGGCACGGTGAGCCTGGCGGCGCCCGGCGACGACGTGCACGTCGATGCCGGCAGCGTGTCGGCCACGATCAGCAGCGCCACCGGCGGCAGCTTCGAAGCGCTGGCGGTCAACCCGGCCGCCGCGACCACCGCGGTCACCGACACGCTCGACACCACCACGCTGTCGATCGCCGGCGCGGCGTCGGTCACCGAGGGCGGCACCGCCACCTACACGCTGTCGCTCACCGCGCCGGCGCAGAGCGCGGTCACGGTCCAACTCGCCTACAGCGGCACCGCCGCCGATGGCAGCGACTACAGCGGCGTGGCCACGGTCACCATCCCCGCCGGCGCCGCGAGCGCGGACTTCGACGTCGCGACGCTCGACGACGCGGCATTCGAAGGCACCGAAGGCTTCACGGTCACGATCGTCGCCGCGACCGGCGGCAACTTCGAGAACCTGGTCGTCAGCGCCGTCAACAACAGCGTGGGCACCACGCTGCTCGACGACGACACGACGCCGGCACTCGGCGTGTCGGATGTTTCGGTCGTCGAAGGCGGCTTCGCGGTGTTCACCGTCAGCCTGTCGGGCGCCAGTGCGACCGCGACCACGTTCACACCGGCTCTGAGCAGCGGCTCGGCCACGGTCGGCACCGACACCGGCACGGCATTGGAATTCTTCAACGGCAGCGCGTGGGTCGCCGTGCCCGCGGCCGGCGTGACGATCCCCGCCGGCAGCATGTCGGTGCAGGTGCGTGTGGCCACCACCGACGATGCGCTGGCCGACAGCGGCGAGACGTTCACGCTCACCGCCACGGTGACCAGCGGCGCCACGGCCAATGCGAGCGCCGTCGGCACTGCCACCATCCACGACGAATCGACGGCCGGTCCGGAAGACACGGTCAACCTGAGCCTGAGCGCATCGGCCAGCGTGGCCGAAGGCGGCGCGATCCTCTACACCGCCACGTTGTCGCAGGCCGCGAACACGCCGCTCAACGTGACGCTGTCCAACGGCGCGGTGATCGCCATCGCCGCCGGCGCGACCAGCGGCTCGATCGCCGTCGCGGCGCCGAGCGACGACGTGTATGTCGACGCCGGCAGCGTGTCGGCCACGATCGCCTCCACCAGCGGTGGCGGCTTCGAAGGCCTGGCCGTCGGCAGCGTGCCTGCGGTGACCACCATCACCGACACGCTCGACACCACCACCGTGTCGCTGAGCGCCTCGCCGAGCGTCGCCGAAGGCGGCCAGATCACCTACACCGCGTCGCTGACCAGCGTGGCGCAGAGCGCGGTCACGGTCGCGCTGAGCAATGGCGCGACCATCGTCATCGCGGCCGGCGCGAGCACCGGCACGGTCAACGTGCCGGCGCCGAGCGACGATGTGTACATCGACACCGGCAGCGTGTCGGCCACGATCGCCAACGCCAGCGGCGGCAACTTCGAAAGCCTGGTGGTCAACGGCGCAGCCGCCACCACTGCAGTCACCGACACCGTCGACAGCACCACCGTGTCGCTCGCGGCCACGCCAAGCGTGGCCGAAGGCGGCTCGATCACCTACACCGCCTCGCTCACCGGCCCGGCCGGCGCGTCGGTCACGGTGACGCTGAGCAACGGCGCCACGATCACGATCGCCGCCGGCGCCAGCACGGGCAGCGTGAGCGTGGCCGCGCCGAGCGACGACGTGCACACCGATGCGGGCAGCGTGTCGGCCACGATCGCCAGCGCGGTCGGCGGCAATTTCGAGAGCTTGTTGGTCAACGGCGCGGCCGCGACCACCACCGTCGCCGATACCATCGACACCACGACGGTGAGCCTGACAGCGACGCCGATCGTCGCCGAAGGTGGCTCGATCACCTACATCGCGTCGCTGACCAGCGCCGCCTTGACCGCGGTCAGCGTCACGCTCGACAACGGCGCCGTCATCACGATC
>DATKJN010000300.1:0-6256 GCA_035543655.1 Burkholderiaceae bacterium
CAAGAAGAAGAAGGACGACAAGAAGCACGCGCCGGTGTTTCTGCCGCTGGAAATGTTCACCGTGAATCTCGGCGATCGCGAGGCCGAGCGCTACGCGCAGGTGGGAATCACGCTGGAGCTGTCCGACGCCAAGACCAGCGAGGTGCTGAAGGCCTACATGCCAGCGGTTCGCAACGACATCCTGATGCTGCTGGCGCACAAGAAGGCGGCCGAGCTGCAGGATCGCAGCGGCAAGCTGGAGCTGGCGCGCGAGATTCGCCGCGCGGCGATGAAGCCGCTCGACGACCATGAGTCCGACGACGACGCGCCGGTGCGCGCCGTGCACTTCTCGTCGTTCATCATTCAATAGCAGACCGGATCTCATGAACCAGCAGATCCTGTCGCAAGACGAAGTCGACGCGCTGCTCGAGGGCATCACCGGCGAGAGCCAGAAGCCCGACGCCGCCGACGAGCCGACCGATGGCGTGCGCAACTACAACCTGGCGAGCCAGGAGCGCATCGTGCGCGGCCGCATGCCGACGATGGAGATCGTCAACGAGCGCTTTGCCCGCAACGCGCGCATCGGCCTGTTCAACCTGATCCGCAAGAGCCCCGAGGTCTCGATCGGCGGCATCAAGCTGCACAAGTACTCGGCGTTCCTGCGCGAGATCGTGGTGCCGACCAATTTCAACATCATGTCGGTGCGGCCGCTGCGCGGCTCCGGCCTGATCGTGCTGGAGCCCGGCTTCGTGTTCGCGGTGATCGACGCAATGTTCGGCGGCATCGGCAAGTTCCACACCCGCATCGAAGGTCGCGAGTTCTCGCCCACCGAGCAGCGCGTGATCACGCGCATGCTCGAGGTGATCTGCACCGAATACAAGAAGGCCTGGACCGGCATCTACCCGCTCGAGCTGGAACACCAGCGCTCGGAGATGCAGCCGCAGTTCGCCAACATCGCCACGCCGAGCGAGATCGTGGTGTCGAGCTCGTTCACCTTCGAGTTCGGCGATGCCAGCGGCACCATGCACCTGTGCATCCCGTACTCCACGCTGGAGCCGATCCGCGACGTGCTGTACTCCACCGTGCAGGGCGACGCCGCCGAGCCGGACCGCCGCTGGATCAACCTGCTCACGGCCGAGATCCAGGCCGCCGAGGTGGCGCTGGTGGCCGAGCTGGCCACCGCAGACGCCACCGTCGAGCAGCTGCTCGCAATGAAGGCCGGCGACTTCGTCGAGCTCGACCTGCTGCCGGTGATCAAGGCCAAGGTCGACGGCGTGCCGGTGTTCGACTGCCACTACGGCACCTCGAGCGGCAAGTACGCGATCAAGATCGATCGAATGTTGACCAACTCGCAGCGCGGTTGGTTGGGAGAGAGCAATGTCAACTGACAACGCGGCAGCGCAACCCGGCGCCGACCAGGACAAGATGGCCGACGAGTGGGCGGCGGCGATGGCCGAGGCCAAACCCGCGGAGCCCGGTGGCGTGCTCGCGCCGAGCGAATCACCGGCGCAGTTCGCCAGCTTCGGTGCGGGTGGCGGCGGCACGGCGGCAGTCGCCGGCAACGACATCAGCATGATCCTCGACATCCCGGTGCAGCTCACCGTGGAGCTGGGTCGCACCAAGATTCCGATCAAGCACATCCTGCAACTGGCGCAAGGCTCGGTGGTCGAACTCGAGACCCTGGCCGGCGAGCCGATGGACGTGCTGGTCAACGGCTACCTGATCGCGCAAGGCGAGGTGGTGGTGGTGAACGACAAGTTCGGCATCCGCCTCACCGACATCGTGACGCCGAGCGAGCGTGTGCGCCGGCTGAGCAAATGACCTTCCGGTTCCCTGCCCGATGACTCCTTCTCTGTCTTCATTGCTCGGCTTCGTCGCGATCATCGCGTTGATCCCGCTCGCGCTGTGGCTGCTCAAGCGCACGCCGATCGGCGGCGGCGCGGCGCACGGCGTGATGCGCACGGTGGCGATGCTGCCGATCTCGACCAACCAGCGTTTGCTCACCGTGGAAGTCGGCAGCGGCGACGACAAGAAGTGGCTGGTGCTGGGCGTGACGCCTGCGGGCATCACCACGCTGCACACGATGGCGCCGCAAGCGGTGGAAGCCACCGCCGCAGCGTTGCCGCCGTTCGCGCAGTTGCTGGCCAAGCACCTGCCTGCATTCGGCGCCAAGAACGGGGGCGCCGATGCGCGCTGACCGTGGCCTTTCTTTGTGGCCCTGCACGCGCCGCGCGCTGCCAGCCCTTGCCTTAGCGGCTTTATCGGCCGCTGGCGGCGAAGCTTTCGCGCAAAACAGCAACGCGTCGAATCTGCCGCTGCTGATCGGCCAGGGCGCCGGCGGCACGACCTACTCGGTGCCGATCCAGACGCTGTTGGCATTCACCGCACTGAGCTTCCTGCCGGCGGTGTTGCTGCTGATGACCGGCTTCACGCGCATCGTGATCGTGCTGTCGCTGCTGCGCCAGGCGCTCGGCACGCAGGCCGCACCGCCCAACCAGGTGATCATCGGCCTGAGCCTGTTCCTCACGATGTTCGTGATGGGCCCGACGATCGACCGCGTCTACACGCAGGCTTACGAGCCGCTGCAGGCCAACAAGATCTCGTTCAACGAGGCCTTGAGCCGCGGCGAGGTGCCACTGCGCGAGTTCATGCTCAAGCAGACCCGCCAAGCCGACGTGCAGCTGTTCGCCAAGCTGGCCAAACTGCCGGCCGACGTGAAGAGCGAAAACGTGCCGTTCAAGGTGCTGGTGCCGGCGTTCGTCACCAGCGAGCTGAAAAGCGCGTTCCAGATCGGCTTTTTGATCTTCATCCCGTTCCTGGTCATCGACATGATCGTGGCCAGCGTGCTGATGAGCCTGGGCATGATGATGCTGAGCCCGGTGCTGGTGGCCCTGCCGTTCAAGCTGATGCTGTTCGTGCTGGCCGATGGCTGGAACCTGCTGCTCGGTTCGTTGGCCGCGTCGTTCGCCACTTGACTCTTGCACCATGGATGCCCAACAGGTTTTCACGCTCGGCCAACAAGGCCTGATGTTGATGTTGACGGTGGCCGCGCCGATGCTGATCACGGTGCTGGTGGTCGGCTTGGTGGTCAGCGTGCTGCAGGCCGCCACGCAGATCAACGAAGCCACGCTGTCGTTCGTGCCCAAGGTCGTCGCCGCCGTGGTGGTGCTCGCGGTCGCCGGACCGTGGATGCTGACCACGCTGGTCGAGTACATCCAACGCACGCTGCAGAGCATTCCCACCGCAGTCGGCTGAAACACCGTGCGCCCCCACGCTCACTCCGTTCGCTGCCCCCCGAGGGGGCTGAGTCAGCTGGGCAGCGGCCCGGCGCCGACTCGGTCATGCTGACCTTCACCGAAGCCGAACTGCAGGCGTGGATCACGCCGCTGCTGTGGCCGTTCCTGCGCGCGCTGGCGTTGTTCACGTCGCTGCCGGTGCTGGGCCAGCGCATCGTGCCGATGCGCGTGCGCGTCGCGCTCGCCTTCTTCATCACTGTGGCCGCACAGGCCACGTTGCCCGAAATGCCCAGCGTGGCACTCGATTCGCCGGCCGCGCTGCTGCTGGCGGTGCAGCAGGTGCTGATCGGCGTGGCGCTGGGCTTTGCCGTGCGCATCGTGTTCGCCGCGGTCGAGATGGCCGGTGAGGTGATCGGCCTGCAGATGGGCCTCAATTTCGCCAGCTTCTTCGACCCCGCCACGGCGTCGCAGACCAACGCCGCCGGCCGCCTGTTCGGCTCGATGGTGGCGCTGCTGTTCATCGTCACCGATGGCCATCTGGCGGTGATCGCCGCACTGGTGCAGAGCTTCCACGCCTTTCCGGTCGGCACCGACGTGCTCGGCTGGCTGCGCACGCTGCAGCCGCAGGTCTGGGGCGCCGAGGTGTTCCACCTCGGGTTGTGGATCGCGCTGCCGCTGGTGGGCATGCTGCTGTTCGTCAACATCGTGCTCGGCGTCATCTCGCGCGTGGCGCCGCAGATCAACGTGTTCGCGGTCGGGTTCCCGATCACGCTGTCGGTCGGCCTGATCGGCATGCTGCTCACGCTGCCGCTGATGCAATCGCCCTTCTCGATGGCGCTGGATCGCATGCTGTCGCAGTTCCGCTGACCGCGGTCAGACGCCGCTGCGCGGTGACGCGCGACAATACGGTCATGCCAAGACACCCCGATCGCGTCTGGCGCCTGCAGGGAGCACCGAACTTCCGCGACCTCGGTGGCTACATCGGCCACGAGGGCCGCCCATTGCGCTGGCGCCGCCTGTTTCGCTCCGACCACCTCGCCGATCTCACGTCCGACGACCTGGCGCGCCTGCGGCAGCTGCCGTTGGCGCGCACGTTCGACTTTCGCGGCATCGACGAGCGCGCGGCCACACCGTACGACCTGCCCGGCGTGACGCAGCATTCGCTGGCGATCGAGCCGACGGTGGTGCAGCGCATGAACGACATCGCCGCCGCCGGCACCGCGTTGACCGCACCGGTGGTCACCGACCTGATGAAGGACCTGTACCGAGCCCTCATCAACGACCGTGCCGATCGTTTTGCAGAGCTGTTCGAGCACCTGCTCGAAAGCGATGCGCCGTCGGTGTTCCATTGCACCGCCGGCAAGGACCGCACCGGCATCGCGGCGGCGCTGGTGCTGCTGGCGCTGGGCGTGTCGCGCGATGTGGTGCAGGCCGACTACCTGCTCACCAACGAGCTGGTGCGCGACCCGGCGTCGATCGACAGCGCCACGCCGCTGGAGGCGCGCGCGGTGCTGTGGCGCGTGCAGCAGGGCTTTCTCGACACCGCGCTGACGATCGTCGACGACGATCACGGCGGCATTCAGCGTTACCTGACGCAACGGCTGCGACTGAGCCCTGTGGCGCTGCGCGCGCTGGCGACGCGCTACCTGCAACCGTCTGACACAACCTGATTCGCCGCGCTGGCGCGCCGCCGGCATCGTGTGCGGGCATGCCGACCGAGCCCCAAATCCGGCGCCTCAGCGCGTTGATGTTCACCGCCGCGCTGCTGGCCACCGCCTGCGGCGGCGGATCGGATGTGGGCGACGGTTCGAGCGGTGGCGTGTCGGCACCGGCACCCGCGCCCACGCCCGCACCAACACCGTCTCCGTCACCCGCGCCACCGTCTCCGCCGCCTCCGCCCGGTCCTCAGCCTCCACCACCGCCGCCTCCACCACCACCCGCTCCACCACCGCCTCCGTCTCCCGCACCGCCGCCTGCGTCATCCGGCGCGGCGATGCTCGGCAGTTGCCCCTCCTTTCCCGCCAGCGCGGTGTTCAACACGCGCATCGACGACAACGCGCGCTTCCCGACACACGGCAGCAGCAACGCCTGGATCACGGCGATCGGGGCCACGCGGGCGCTGCACGCCGACTGGGGCAGCACCGAGAACCCGGCGGCCGGCGACTACTACGGCATCCCGATGAACCTGCTGTCGGCCAGCAGCGCCGAGACCGATTGGCCCGGCCTGTCGTTCACCGCCGATGGCGCACCCGACGAGAGCGATTGCGCGCTCGCCAACGGCGGCGGCCACGACCTGGTGCGCAACTGCCAGGCTCGGCCCGCCGCATCCCTGCGTTTCCCGATGCCGCGCGATGCGCTGATCAAGCTCGAAGGCGGCAGCTGCAACGACCCCGCGAGCTGCGGCGACCGCCATGTGCTGGTGGTCGAACAGGGCGCGTGCCGTCTCTGGGAGAGCTACTTCACCTACAAGTCCACCGGCGGCCAGTGGAGCGCGTACTCCACCGCCGCGTGGGAGCTGCGCTCCAACGCGATGCGGCCGGACGGCTGGACTTCGGGCGACGCAGCCGGCCTGCCGATCGCACCGCTGCTGGTGCGCGCCAGTGAAGCCGCGTCGGGCGAGATTCCGCATGCGCTGCGCGTCACCTTCCGTGACGCGGTGCTCGCCAACACCCATGTGTGGCCGGCGCGGCACCGTGCCGGCAACAGCACCGGCACCATCCCGTTCGGGTCGCTGTTGCGCTTGAAGAGCAGCTTCGTGATCCCCGCCAGCTGGTCGACGCAGGCGCGTGCGATCGCCACCGCGATGCAGCGCCACGGGCTGTACGTGGCCGACATCGGCAGCGACCTCTACGTGCAGGGCGACCCGAGCGTGTCGTGGAGCGGCCCGACGGTGTCGCAGATCCAGACGCTGCGCATGAGCGACTTCGAGTTCGTCGATCTCGGCAGCGTCACGCGCGACCCCCGCTTCGATCCGAACTCGTTCGCCGCCAGCTGGTGAAGCACGCGCGGACCCCGCAGGGTCCGCCGGTGCGATCAACACC
>DATKJN010000301.1:0-3960 GCA_035543655.1 Burkholderiaceae bacterium
GGCCGCGATCGTCGCGGATCGGCGAGATGGTGGCCGACACCATCACCAGCCGGCCATCCTTGTGGCGGCGCACCGTCTCCATGTGGTCGATGCGTTCGCCGCGCGCGATGCGTTCGAGGATCGAACGCTCTTCGTGGTGCAACTCGGCGGGGAAGATCTGCAGCAGCGGCTGGCCGA
Source organism: Burkholderiaceae bacterium (assembly GCA_035543655.1). Lineage (GTDB taxonomy): Bacteria > Pseudomonadota > Gammaproteobacteria > Burkholderiales > Burkholderiaceae_C > JAEUPI01. The sequence goes on from DATKJN010000301.1 coordinate 178, forward strand.
TCGCCTCGCCCGCGGTGTAGCCGAACACCCGCTCGGCACCCGGGTTCCAGCTGGTGACGATGCCGCGCAGGTCCTTGCCGATGATGGCGTCGTCGCTGGACTCGACGATGGCCGCCATGCGGGCACGGTCGTCGTGCAGGGTCCGGTTCTCGCGCTGCATGCCGCGCAGCCGCTGCTGGAACTCACCGAACGCAATGCCGACGGCGGCGAACACCGCAGCGGTGAGTGCGAACCGCCCGGCGTCCCGGTCGGGGAGCTGGAACCACAGCGCCGCCATCAGCACCGACAGCGCGGTGGCCGACAGCGCACCGGCGCGGCCGGCCAGCGCACCGGCCAATACCACCGCCGGATAGAACAGGAACCAGGTGTAGGGCTGCAGCCATGGCCACAGCAGGTGCTGCGCCAGCGCCGCGACGGCGGTTACGCCCACGGCAAGCAGCAGGCGGCCTGTTCCGCCGCGCGTCGCGGTCGCTGCAAACTCCGGGGTCGTGGTCGGTTCGCGCAATATGTGTTCGGCCGGCCCACAGCCGTCCGCCTTGCTCCCCCAGTCCCCTGTTCCTGTCGCCGTAGCGACTGGTTGCGATGGTAATGCCCGCACAAAAGCGAGACATGCACATCCTGTCCCTTCGCGGTGTCGAACGTCGGTTCGATCACACATTGGCGTTGCAGGCGACCGACCTCGACGTGGTGGAAAACGACTTCATCACCATCCTGGGGCCCAGCGGCTGCGGCAAGAGCACGCTGCTGCGCATCGTGGCGGGCCTGGACACGCCCACCGCCGGCGAGGTGCTGCTCGACAGCCGTCGGGTCGGTGGCCCGGGCGCCGACCGCGGCATGGTGTTCCAGAGCTACACGCTGTTCCCCTGGCTCACCGTGCTCGACAACGTGTGTTTCGGTCTGCGCGAACGCGGCCTGCCGCGCGCGCAGCAGCTCGAGGTGGCGCACGGTTTCATCGGCAAGGTCGGCCTGGTCGGATTCGAGCACCACTACCCCAAGCAACTGTCGGGGGGCATGCAGCAGCGCACGGCACTGGCGCGCGCCCTGGCGAACGACCCGCGCATGCTGCTGATGGACGAGCCGTTCGGCGCGCTCGACCACCAGACGCGCGAGTTGATGCAGGAGCTCCTGCTGGGCATCTGGGAGGGCGAGGCGAAGACGGTGCTGTTCGTCACCCACGACATCGACGAGGCGGTCTTCATGGGTTCGCGCGCGGTGGTCATGAGCGCGCGGCCCGGACGCATCAAGCTCGACCGCGTGGTGCCGCTGGCGCATCCGCGCCACTACTCGGTGAAGACCACACCGGCGTTCACCGAACTGAAGGCCGAGCTGACCGAGGCGGTGCGCGAAGAGGTGCTCAAGGCGCAGCGCTGACGCGCTACAGGCACACCACGATCTGGCCCTGCACGGTGCAGCGCACGCGGGGGTCGAGCGGATCGCGGCCGGCGTGCGGCAGCCGTGCGCCGCCGCGGGTCCAGCAGCCGAGCGGGTCGCACGACATCACGCCCTCCGGCGGCCGGTAGTCCGGCATCGGCGCAGGCATCGGCGTGGGTGCGCGGCGTTGCGCGGTCTCGGCCGGCAACGGGGGCACGACCACCGACGGCACCGCCGGTGGCGGCAACGACAAGCGAGGCAAGGGTGCCGATGCGGCGCCTTCGCGCCCGAGGCAGGCGCGTGCCGCCTCGGCGCGCAGGGCCTGCCAGCGTGCATCGGTGAGGGGTCGCGGCGGCACGTCGGCGCGCGCAGCGGCGGCCAGCTCGGTTTCGCGCGCTTGCAGCGACGCGAGCGCGCGCTGGCAGGCCTGCGACTGCGGGTCGGCGTCGACGGCCCACGCGGCGGTCGACGCGCAACACGACAACAGCAGGGCAGTCAGCACGCGGTCCACGGCCGTTGGAGCGCGCCGACCGCGATTCGTTCGCCGCGGTGTCACGCCAGCGCCGTCAGCTCCTCGGCCAACTCTTTCGGCATGTCGACCATCACGTCGTGGCTGGTCGGCAGCTTGGTCAGCTTCCAGCCGGGCTTGCCATCGACCTGGGCGGCGAAGTGCCGGAACGGGCTCGGATCCCAGCCATCGGCCAGGATGTACAGCCGCTTGGGCACCTGCGTGTGGGCGCCGGTCAGCAACGCGGGCGACTCGAACGTGGCCAGCGCCTGCGGGCGGCAACGCCGGTCGACCCAGCCGCGGTTGCCCTGTGCCACGTTGAACACCTCGGCCGGGATCGGCTGCATCAGGCCGCAGTTCTTCTCTGCCGCCGTGCCGCGGAATGCGCCGATGAATTGCGCCGCCACTTCGGGCGCGAGCGCCTTGTGCAGCAGGCCGATCAGCGAATCGCCGTTCTCCGGGATGAAGGCGTCGAGGTAGCACAGCGCGCGGATCTTGTCGGGCATGCGATCGGCCACGCCGGTGATCACCATGCCACCGTACGAGTGGCCGCACAGCACCACGTCGGTCAACTCCTCGGCTTCGATGCAGCCGGCCACGTCGCGGATGTGCGTTTCGAGCGTGATGTTCTCGGCCGACTGGTGAAAGCGCTCGCCCACGCCGGTGTGCGTGGGGGTGTGCACCGTGTGACCGGCGGCGCGCAGGATCTTGGCCGTGTCGCGGTAACACCAGCCGCCGTGCCAGGCGCCGTGCACGAGGACGAAGTTGGCCATCGTTGTCTCCTTGGTCAGTGCCCGCTCGGCCGCCCGGAGGGTACTGAGGTCCCCACGGGGGGCAGCGAGCAAAGCGAGCGTGGGGGCTTCAGGTGATGTGGATCGGACACGCAGTCTCTGCCTCACCCCATCGCTTGGGCATCGGGTTCGCCCTAGCGGCGGACTTGAACCTGCGCTGCCGGTCCAGCAACCCACTGGCAATCCTGCCGCCGCACTGCACCATGACGCCCGACATCGACCTCACCGCCCCGCCCGAGCCCGGGTTGGCGCTGGTGTCCGACGTGGCCGGCGTGGCCCGTGTGCTGTGCAACCTGAGCGGTGTCGGCCTGATGGACAAGCTGACCCCGCAGCGCGCGACATCGCGTCGCATTCAGCTCACGCTGGCCAGCGGCGACACGATCACGCTGCGGGTCGCGGGCGCTGGGCGCCCGGTGCTGATGGTCCACGGGCTCGGCGGCAGCCACCACGACTGGGATGGCGCGCTCGAGAGCCTGGCGCACCAGCACACCATCCACAGTTTCGATCTGCTCGGCCACGGTGCGCGTGCCTCCAGCAAGCGCCTGCCCACGCTGCAGCAGATGGCGCATGACGTGGCCGAGGTGATCGCCGGCCTCGGCCTGAAGCGCCCGCTGCTGGTCGGCCACTCGTTGGGCGCGCTGGTGGTGATGAAGTACCTGCAGGACCACGGCGCGACACAGATCGCCGGCGTGTGCCTGATCGACCAGTCGCCGCGCATCACCAACGACGGCCAGTGGCAGCTCGGCCTGTTCGGCTCGCTCACCGATGGCCAGTTGAAGGACACGCTCGGCCGGCTGCGCGGCGACTTCGTGGAGACGGTGGCGAGCGAGTTCATCGGCAGGCTGGCGCCGCTGAAGCAGGCGCGTTCGCGCGAAGCACTGGCCGGTCGCCTGGCGCGCTGGGCGGTGGCCAAGCTGGCGCGCAGCTGTGGCATCGAACACGTGCTGTCGATGCTCGAAAGCCTGGTCGACGCCGATTTCCGCGACGTGATCGCCAAGGTCAAGGTGCCGACCATGGTCGTGCTCGGCGGCGCGAGCCATCACTACGGCGGCCTGCCGCTGGAACAGTACTACCGCAATACGCTGCCCGATGGCACCGTGCGCATGTACAAGC
>DATKJN010000302.1:0-6169 GCA_035543655.1 Burkholderiaceae bacterium
GTCGTCTGGGAAGCGACTGGCGTTGCGCTTGACGGCCTGCACGAGCGCGCGGGTCTCGACACCGTAGAGACGGGCCAGGTCGGCATCGAGCATCACCCGCTGGCCACGCAGCACGAGGATGCGACTTTGGATGAGTGGCGCAGTCATGTGAGTTGCGAAGAAGACTGTATAAATATACAGTATCGTCGTGAACCTGTCACCTGCACCCGTGGTGTCGTCGGAGTCCGTTCGGCTGCACCTGCCGATCGCGCGTTCGGGTGCGCCGGCGTCTGCGGAGCCCGTGCGGACGCTCGACGAAGCTGAGCGGCTTCATGCGCTCGACTTCGCGGCGGTCGGACTGTGGCGTGCGAACCAGCTGGACCCGCCACGCAAAGGCGCCACATCCACTGGCTTCTCCGCACTCGATGCCGAATTGCCCGGCGGCGGATGGCCGCACAGGGAGCTCACCGAGATGCTGTTGCCTCATCCGGGTCTTGGCGAGCTGCGGCTGCTGGTCCCGGCGCTGTCGCGCATCGCGGGTCTTGACGACGCCACGTCATCGAGCGCGCGCAGCGTGATGCTGTTTGATCCGCCTGCCTCGTTGTGCGGCTGGGCCCTGGCGCAGTTGGGAGTGAACGCGCAGCAGCTGCTCGTCGTCTATGGGCGGGAAGGCGCACGCGGCGCGGCCACCTTGCGACGGATGCTGCCAAGTGCCGACCTGTTGTGGGCGCTCGAGCAGGCGTTGAAGAGCGGACACGTCGGTGCGGTGCTCACGTGGCTTCCGCAGCGCTTGAAGGCCGAGGCGTTGCGCCGCTTGCAGCTGGCCGCGCAGGCACACGATGGGCCGGTGTTCCTGTTTCGCGAGGTCGAGGCGCGCGCCAAGCCGAGTGCGGCACCTCTGCGCTTGTTGTTGCAAGGCGCCGGCATCGACCGTCTCTCGGTTCGTGTCCTCAAGCGACGCGGTCCGCCGCTGACGCATCCGTTGGAGCTGCCGCTGCCGCGCGTGCTGAGCGAACGTCTGCGTCTGCGTGCCGAGGCCAAGGCGAAGGCACTGGCGGCTGTCGCGGCGCCACAGCAACAGCAGCACGTGGAGGCGTCTTGGTGACGCGTCGGGAGCGTGTGGCATGTTGTGGATCGCCGTGCACCTGCCTCAGCTATCGGTGGAGTCGTTCGCCGCCACGGTGAACCCGGCTTGGCGCGAACGGCCGATGGCGCTGATCGAAGCGCACCGCATCACACAGGTGGATGCGCGTGCCGCACAACTGGGCATCCAGCCGGGTGCCAAACGCGCCACTGCGCTCGCGCTGGCGGGCGATCTCGTGCTCGGTCAGGCCGATCCGGCGCGCGATGCGCAGGCCTTGCTAGCTGCCGCCTATGCGGCGCTTTCCTTCACTCCGATGGTGTGTGCGCAAGCCACCGACAGCACGGGCGCCGCCGCGCCGGTCGTGCTTCTCGAGGTGCAGGCCAGCTTGCGTTTTTTCAGAGGTCTTCCAAGACTGGTCGATCGCTTGCAGCGTGTGTTGCAACCGCTCGGACATGGGGTGCAGCTCGCGAGCGCGCCCACGGCGCTCGGTGCAGCCATGCTCTCGCGCTGGCGCGGTGACCTCGTGCACGGCACGCACAGCAGTGACCTCGGCGCGCTGCAACGCCTTCTTGATGACGCACCGGTGTGGCTGCTCGGCCCCGGCCGAGAACACTGGGAAGCGCTGCAAGGCATGGGCTTGCGGCAGCTCTCCGACCTGCGGCATCTGCCGCGCTCGGGGCTGGCGCGGCGCTTCGGCGCCGCGCTGCTGGCCGATCTCGACCGTGCGCGTGGCGATGCGCCAGATCCGCGCGAGCCGATCGTCTGCCCAAAAGTATTCGAGCAGCGCATCGAGCTGTTCACACGAGCCGACAACGCGGAGCAGATGATGTCTGGTGCGCGCGTATTGATCGCGCGCCTGCTGGCCTGGGCGCGCGTGCGGCAGTCGCGCGTGGCTGCGTTCACGCTGCGCATGCACCATGAAGCCCATCGCCTGCGCGACGCGCATTCGAGTGAACTCACCATTGGCCTGGCCGAGCCATCGGCCGATGCCGCACATCTTGCCTCGTTGCTGGCCGAGCGGTTGGCGCGCACGCCCCTCGCGGGGCCAGCGTTGGAAATGAGCTTGCACTGCGATGCGTTGGTGCAGGCTGGAGCGCCGAATGCCGAGCTGTTCCCGAACCGCAGCACCGAACGTGAAGGGCTCACGCGGCTGATCGAGCGCCTGCAGGCCCGGTTGGGCGCCGAAGGCGTGCAGCGGCTCGCGCTGCTGGCCGATCACCGGCCCGAGCGAGCAGCATCCTGGGTGCCTGCGCAGTCGGCGGCTCCATCCAACACCGCGCCGCCGGTATCGATGCCCGATGGCGGTCCGGTGCGCCCGCTTTGGCTGTTGCGTGAGCCGATCCCGTTGCCCGAGCAGGGTTCGCGGCCTTGGCTCGACGGCACACCGCTGCAATTGCTGGCGGGACCCGAGCGCATCGAGTCGGGATGGTGGGACGGCGATCTGGCGGCGCGCGACTACTTCATTGCGCGCGCGCTCGACGGCGCATTGGTGTGGGTGTTTCGCGCACGCCTGCCGCTGTCGGCGCCGGATGGTGCGGGCTGGTTTCTGCAGGGCCGCTTCGCGTGAGGCTGCGCTATGCGCCGTGTCCCTCGAAGAAAGCCAGCCGCACGCCCAGCGCGACGAACAGCGCACCAACGCCCCGCGATACCCAGCGCCCGATCGAGCGCGGTCCGGAAAATGTGCGCCGCATCTGCGCCACCAGCGCAGCGAAAGCCACGTTGACGATCGTGCCGTTGAACGCGAACACGGTGCCGAGCGCAATAAATGCCCAGCCCTTGTTCGATGCGTTCGCATCGATGAACTGCGGCAGGAAGGCCAGGAAGAACAGCGCCACTTTCGGGTTCAACGCGTTGGTCAGGAAGCCCTGCACGAACGAACGCCGTGCGCCCGACGCAGGTGAGGGCGCCGCAGCGGTTTCGGCGCCGGCGGGGCCGCGCAACAAACCGATGCCCAGCCACACGAGGTAGGCCGCGCCGACCCAGCGCAGCACGGTGAACGCGGTGGCCGAGCTGGCAATCAGCGCCGACAAGCCCAGCGCCGCCGCCGCCACGTGCACGAAGCATCCGGCGCCCACGCCGAGCGCGGCCGCCGCACCGCTGCGAAAGCCATGGCCCGCACTGCGCGCTCCGATCAGCGCCAAGTCGGCGCCCGGCGTCACGTTGAGCAGCAGCCCCGCTGCGACGAACAACGGCAGGTCATGCACTCCGGCGATCATGGCCTCGATCTCTTCCTCGGCGCGGCACTCATGCACCGCCCAACGCGCCGACGATCGCACCGACCGCGATCATCCACAGCGGGCTGCGCTGCGTCTTCATCATGAACACGATCGTCGCTGGCACCAGCAGCAACGCCATCGGGTGGTCGAGCGACGGCAACGTGAGTACCCAGCCGGTGGCCAGCAGCAAGCCGATCGTCAAGGGTGCCAGCCCGACGGTGAACGCACGCACCGGCAGCGCATCCTGCCGGGTGTGGCGGAAGCGCCCGACGATGAAGGTGAGCACACTCGACGGGCCCATGATGCCGACCATCGTCGCCAGCATGCCGAGCGGGCCTGCCACGCTCCAGCCGAGCAGCGCGACGAACAGGATGTTCGGGCCCGGCGCAGCCTGTGCGATGGCGACCGATGCATTGAATTGCAGCGGATCGATCCAGCCCTGTTCGACCACGAGGTAGCGCTGCATATCGGAAGCCGACGTGATGGCGCCGCCCACCGCCAGCAACGACAGCACGGCGAAGTGTCCGGCCAGTTGCAGCAAGTCGAGCCAGTTCAGTCCGTGCAGGCTGAAGAACTCGGCGTTCATCGTGCCGGACCCTTCGGCGACAAGCGATACCAGGCCCACGCATAGCCGACGAAGCCGAGGCCGAGCACCACCCAGACCAACGGCCAGCGCAACCAGCCGATCGCCAACGCGCTGCCGAGTGCGATTGCCACGCAGGGCCACAAGCCCATCGCATTGCGCCGCAGCGTCGGTGCGAGTTTCACCGCGGTGGCCAGCACCAGCCCCGCGGCCACCGCACCCATGCCGCGCAACGCGCCAGCCACCTGGGGCACCGAGTTGAACTGCGCATACAGCGCCGCCAGCACCAACACGATGACCAGCGGCGCGGCCATCAGGCCACCCACCGCCACCACGGCGCCGCGCCAACCGAAATGGCGGTCGCCGAACATCAGGGCGAGGTTGATGATGTTGGGGCCGGGCAGCACTTGCGACAGCGACAGCAGCTCGACGAACTGCTCCTTGTTCAACCAGCGCAGCCGCTCGACCAGTTCGCGCTGCGCCACTGCCAGCACGCCTCCGAAGCCCTGCAGCGCAAGCCAGGTGAAAGCGGTGAAGAGCTCGGTCTTGTCGCGCGGCTGGCGCAGTGCGGCGTCGGGGGAGGCCGCCGCACCGGGCGGCGGCATCGCTGGGCTCATGCGGCCGCCCGCGCGCTGGCGGCTGCCGCGACGGATTGGCGCGCGGCGGCCCATTGGCTCAAGACGATCGCAAGCACCATCCAGGCCAACGCGGCCCAACTCAGCAGGGAGAAGCCAACGATCGCCAGCATCGCGCCGCCGGTGACTGCACCGATGGCCTGCCCGACGTAGATCGCCGCCGAGTTGAGCGCCATCGACGCCGGCGCCAAGGCCGGCGCCATCGAGGTCAAGCGCGCATGCTGCACCGACTGCGCGGCGAAGCAGCCAATCGACCATGGCACGATGGCCAGCGCCAGCATCGTCGCACTGCTTGCGAACGACCACAGCGCGAACGACACCGCCATCAGTCCCATCAGCAGCGCCACCATGCGAGCGGTGCCAAAGCGGTCGATCACGCGCGAGATGACCACGCTGGCGCACAGGCCCACCACACCGAACACCAGAAAGACGGCGGCGATCTGCGCCGGCGTGCTGCCCAGCACCTGGCGCATGTAGGGCGCCATGTACGAAAACAGCGTGAACTGCGCGGCACCCGCCAGCGCCGTGACCAGCACCACCGCCATCAACACACGGTCGGTGAACACGGTGCGCCATTGCGCGCCCGACAGCGGCGCCGGACGCACCCCGTTGGGCAGCGCATGCCACACCCATGCGGCGGCGAGCGCCGACATGCCGGCCACGATGCCGAGCGCCACGCGCCAGCCGAAGGTTTCGGCCACGTAGGCGTGCATCGGCAGGCCGAGCACCGACGCCACCGCCCAGCCGAGGAAGACGAACGTGATCGCATGGCCGCGCGCCTCGGGGCGCGTCATCACAGCGATTGCGGCGCCGGCCTGCGGCGTGAACACCGCTGCACCGAGCAGCGTGACCGTGCGCACGATGGCCAGCGTGGTGAAGTTGGGTGCCAGCGCAGCCAATGCATGGCCCACCGCGTACCACAGCAGCCACAGCGTCAACAGGCGGCGGCGGTCGCTGCCCGCGACGCGAGCCGCGAGCAGCGGCGCACTCACGGCCAGCACCAAGGCGCCGATGGTGATGAGCTGGCCGGCGACCGCCGCGCTCACCTGCAGCGAATCGACCAGATCGTTCATCACGCCCGACGGCGCCATCACGCCGCAGGCGATGGCGAAGTTGCCGCCCAACAGGGCCCAGCGCGAAGCCACGACCGTGCGCTCGTCGTGGGCGCCAGCCGCCGGCGCGGCGGCGCTCATTGACGAGCCTTCGGCTTTCGCCTCAGGCGTTCGCCGTTGGAGCGGTCCGGCGGGTGCATCGACAAGCCTTCGCGCTGCGCGCTCAGGCATTCGCCCTTGGAGCGATCCGGCGGGCGCATCGACAAGCCTTCGCGCTGCGCGCTCAGGCGTTCGCCCTTGGAGCGGTCCGGCGGGCTCACGCCCGCATCACTTTCAGCGCTTCGGGATTGACGATGTTGGTCGGCTGCTGCTTGATGAAATTGACCACGTTGTCGAACGCGGTGCCGAAGTAGAGCTCGTAGCTGTCGAGCTCGACATAACCGATGTGCGGCGTGCACACCGCGTTTTCCAGGCGCAGCAGCGGGTGCCCTTGCAGGATCGGCTCGCTCTCGAACACGTCGACCGCGGCCATGCCGGGGCGGCCGCGATTCAGGCCGGCGACCAGCGCGCCTTCTTCCACCAGCTCGGCGCGCGATGTGTTGACGAACAGTGCGGTGGGT
>DATKJN010000303.1:0-2984 GCA_035543655.1 Burkholderiaceae bacterium
GATGGTGCGCAGCGTGACGTTGGTGCCGCCGATCTTCCACTGCATCGCTTCGAGCTGGTCCACCACCATCGGCAGCAGGCCGGTGAGCCACAGCACGAGCACGATCCAGACGAACCAAGACGTCGTGTGCTCCAGCACGCGCACGGGCTTGGAGGCCGGAAACGCGACGCGCAGCACGCGGGCCACCGTGCGGATGATGGCGAGACTCGCCAGCACCGCCACGGCCAGACGCATCAGCGCGATCGGCATGAGTTGGGCCAGCGCATAACGAGCCGCCACGACCAGGCCGAGCGCGAGCAGCGGGAACAGCACGCCATCGATGCCGCGCTCGCCGAACCAGATGCTCCCGGGCGCGCGGCTGCGCGTGACCCAGACCAGACCCCAGGCGACGAGCACACACAGCGCCACGACCGCGAGCTCGATCAGCGCAGTGCCGCGCGCCAACCCGGTGAACAGATCGGTCAGCTTCTCACTGCCCATGGCGTTTCCACTGGGCGCGCGCGATGGCGGCCCTCAACCGTGGCCACCGCACGCGCTAGACCTCGGTCAACACGCGCAAGTGAGACGCCACGCTGCGCGCCAACGCGCCGAGGTTGTAGCCGCCTTCGAGGCACGACACGATGCGGCCCCGGGCATGACGCTCGGCCAGCTCTTTCAGCAGGCGCGTCATCCACTCATAGTCGGCCTCGACCAGTCCGAGCTGGCCCAGCTCGTCTTCGCGGTGTGCGTCGAAGCCTGCGGAGATGAAGATCAGTTCGGGCTTGAACTCGTCCAGCCGCGGCACCCAGTGGGCTTCGATCAGCTTGCGGATCTCCGGGCCGCGCGTGTACGGCGGCACCGGCAGGTTGACCATGTTGGTGCCCTTGGGGACGGAGCCGCTGCCGGGGTACAGCGGATGCTGGAAGAAGCTCGCCATCAGGATGCGCTCGTCGCCGGCCACGATGTCCTCGGTGCCGTTGCCGTGGTGCACGTCGAAATCGACGATCGCCACGCGGTTCAAGCCCATCACGTCGAGCGCGTGGCGCGCCGCCACGACCACGTTGTTGTAGAAGCAAAACCCCATGGCGGTGTCGCGCGTCGCATGGTGCCCCGGCGGTCGGGTTGCGCAGAAGGCCGCCTTGGCCTCTCCGCGCACCACGGCTTCGGTGGCCGCCACCGCCGCGCCGGCGGCACGCTGCACCGCGCGTCGGGTGTGCGCGCAGGCGATGGTGTCGGGGTCGAAGGCGTGGTGATCGCCGCTGGTCTCGAGATCGGCCAGCACGGCATCGAGCTCGTTCACGTAGTTGGCGCTGTGCGCCAGGCACAGCGTCGGCAAGTCGACCAGCGGCGCCTCGCGGAACGTGAGTGCCACATCCAGGCCGGTGGCGCGCAGGTGATCGGTGATCGCATCGAGGCGCGCGCCGCACTCCGGGTGGCCTCGACCCATATCGTGCAAACGGCACTCGGGGTGGGTGAACACGAGGGTGGTCATTCTGGGGCCCGTAACTTTTCGGTTAAGGTGCCGCGCCATGGCCGACAACAAGGAAGTCACCCGCCAGCTCGCGGCTCTGGTGGATCAGATTAGCACGATCATCGTCGGCAAGCGCGCGCAGATCGAAGACTGCGTGGCGTGCCTGCTGGCTGGCGGCCATCTCCTGATCGAAGACGTGCCCGGCGTCGGAAAAACCACGCTGGCGCATGCGATGGCGGTGTCGCTCGGCCTGAAGTTCTCGCGCGTGCAATTCACCGCCGACCTGATGCCGTCCGACCTCGTCGGTGTCAGCGTCTACGAACGCAGCAAGGAGGCCTTCGTGTTCCACCAAGGCCCGGTCTTTGCTCAGGTGTTGCTGGCTGACGAAATCAACCGCGCTGGGCCCAAGACCCAGAGCGCGCTGCTCGAAGCGATGGAAGAACACCAGGTCACGGTGGAGAACGAGACCCGTGCCCTGCCGCGTCCGTTCTTCGTGATCGCGACGCAGAACCCGGTCGACCAGCTCGGCACCTACCCGCTGCCCGAGTCGCAGCTCGACCGCTTCCTGATGTGCATCACGCTCGGTTATCCCGATCGTTTGTCGGAGCGTGCCCTGTTGGCCGGCGAAGACCGCCGCGGCGCCATCGAACGCTTGACACCGGTGATGTCGCCCGAGTTGCTGGTGGCCGCTCAATTGCATGTGCACGCCGTGCACGCCGCCGATGCGCTGCTCGACTACCTGCAGGCGCTGATCGCGGCGACTCGGTCCGGCCAATGGTTCACCGAAGGCCTGAGCCCACGCGCCGGCATCGCGTGGTTGCGCGCCGCGCGGGCCCGTGCGCTGATGGGGCGGCGCGACTACGTCGCACCCGATGACCTGCAGGCAGTGGCCGCGCAGACCATCGCCCACCGCCTGCTGCCGGTGGCCGGCGCGGGACGCGGCCGCGTCGAGCAGGTGCGCGCGATGGTGGAGTCTGTGGCGCTGCCGTGAGCGTTGCACGGCGCCGAAGGCGTTGGCGCTCCCTCGGCGGGACCGACGCGCAGCCACGGTGGAGGCCGTGATGATCGCCGGACGCCTGCGCGCCTGGTTCGAGAATCGCCTGCCGCTCAGCGACACGCACGTCCTCACCCAACGCAACATCTACATCCTGCCGACCAAGGCAGGGTTTGCGTTCGCGCTGACCTTGGTGCTGATGCTGGTGGCGTCGATCAACTACCAGCTCAACCTCGGCTACCTGCTGACCTTCCTGCTGGCGGGCAGCGCGCTGGTGTCGATGCACGTCACGCATGGCACGCTGCGCGGCCTCACGCTGCGCGTGAAGCCGCCGAGTGCGGTGTTCCTCGGCGACAGCGCCGAAGTCGAAGTCGTGCTCACCAATGAGCGCGGCGCACGCCATGGCATCGGCCTGGCGGTGAGCCGTGCGCGCCCGCTGTCGTTCGCATGGTGCGACGTGCCGACCCAAGGCAGCGCCACGGCGCGGGTTCGCTTCAACACCGTGCAGCGCGGTCTGATGCGTGTGCCGGCGCTGATGGC
>DATKJN010000304.1:0-6653 GCA_035543655.1 Burkholderiaceae bacterium
AATGCGCTGCGCGCACCCTGCGTCACCGCCACGCCACTCAACACGCGGTGCCAACGACCAGACAGCCGCGCCAACATCGCGCAGGCTTCGCCCGCATCCACCGGCTTGCCGAGGATGGCGCGGCCCATCGCGACGGTGGTGTCGGCGCTCAGCAGCGGCGCCGCCGGCAGGCCGCGGCGTTGCAGGCGCTCACGCGCTGCGCTCAACTTGGCCCGCGTGACCCGGCGCACGTAAGCCTCCACACCTTCACCGGGCCGCACGGCTTCGAGCGCTTCGGCATCCTCCGACGCATCCGGCAGCAGCAGTTCGAAGCGCACACCCAGCTGCTGCAGCAGCTGCTGGCGTCGCGGGCTTTGCGAGGCGAGGTAGACAAAGGGCGGACGCATGGCGGCCGCGATTGTCCGCTGAAGCGCCGGCGCCCCTGTACCGAGGGCGCGGACCCGGGCACCCCCCTAACAACGAAATGGCCGCTTTGAACCTCCAGGTTCGTTTCTGTCATCAAGGGGATGAGCGGTCGTTTTCAACGGTCGGACCCGATGTCCGGTTGCTGATGTTTTTCACGTGTGGATCGCACGCTCGCTGCGGCACGTGACGGACTGTGCAGCGAACGACCCATCAGCCCCCGGAACCGGTGGGCGTCATGTGACCGAGGCCGTGAACGCTGACCTCGCCACCTGCGATCCACCGGCCGAACATGGGTTCACGTCATCACGGTATTCCAGCGTTCCAAGGTCTTCACCAGGAGTTCATCATGTCCCGCACCCTCCAAACCTTCCGTGCCTCGATCACCGTCGGCGCATTCCTGATGGCCTTCGGCGCGCTGCACACCGCCCGCGCCGCCGATGCCCCCGTGCAACGCGTGGCGATGGCCTGCACCTACGGCAGCGATGCCGCCGGTTGCAAGGCAGCGCCGATGCAAGTGCGCTCCATCACCACCGCGCAACGTGCCGAGATGGGCGTGGCCAAGGCGCCGGTGCGCCGCGCGCAAGAGCGCACGGCCTCGCGCGACAGCGACGGCAGCCGCTTCACCTACGACAGCTGCGGCTGCTCGAACTAAGGACTCAGTCGCGGTGGTACGGGTGGCCTGCGAGCACGCTCCAGGCCCTGTACAGCGCCTCGGCCAGCAGCACGCGCGCCAGCGCGTGCGGCAAGGTCAGGTCGGACAGCCGCAGGCTCTCGTCGGCGGCTGATCGCAATGCCGGGTCCAGGCCGTCCGGGCCGCCGATCCACAGCACCACGTCGCGACCCTCGTCGCGCCAAGTCCGCAATCGCTCGGCCAACTGGGGTGTGCTGAGCCGCGCGCCGCGTTCATCGAGCGCCACGCGACGAGCACGTTGCGGCGCGGCGGCGGACAAACGGGCCGCCTCCGCCACCATCATCTGCGCCGCCGTCTTGCCGCCACTGCGCGGCTCGGCCTTCACCTCGACCAGCTCGAGCCGGCAATCCGGCGGAAAACGTTTGGCGAACTCGCTGTACGCATCGCGCGCCCAGGCCGGTTGGCGCTGACCCACGGCCGCGATGAGCAGGCGCATGCCCGCCGCCGTCAACGCGAACGCGCGACGGACTTGCGCGCCGGCGGCTTGGCCGTCTGCGCGCGCCGCGGGCCGGCGGCCTTCTTCGTGGCGGTCGACTGCTTGGCCGGAGTGGCCTTCTTCGCCGCCGTGGTCGTCTTCTTCACTGGCGGTGGCACGGGAGCCGGGCGCGCCTCGCCGTCGATCTTCATCTTCACCGGCTTCTCGCCCCAGATCTCTTCGAGCCGGTAGTAGTCGCGAATCGCGGGTTGCATGATGTGCGCAACGGCTGCGCCGCAGTCGACGATGATCCACTCGCCGTTTTCGGCGCCTTCGACGCTGAGGACCGGCCAGCCGCGCTCCTTCACCGTCTCGCGCACGCTGCTGGCCAGCGCCTTGGTCTGTCGGTTGCTGGTGCCGGACGCGACGATCACGCGTTCGAACAGCGGTGACAGGTGCTCGGTGTTGAAGACCACGATGTTGTGCGCCTTCACGTCTTCCAAGCCATCGACGATGGCACGTTGCAGCTTGCGGATGTCCATTCAATGCCCGGCGGCACTCCTGTACAGGTGGTGTTGGTCAATATAGCTCGCGACCGTGTCGGCGACCAATCCCGAAATCGATTCACCGCGTTGCACACGTGCACGGATGTCGGTGGCGCTGATCGGCATCGGCGGCAGTGGAACGGCCTGATGCGGCACGCGCGCCACGTCGGGATCGGCGCGCACCGCTGCACCCGCGCGCGGCGCGACTGCCAGCGTCACCAGGCCGAGCAACTCGCGCCAGCCGCGCCAGGTGTGCAGGTTGTTGTACTGGTCGGCACCGATCAGCAGGACCCACTGCGCATCAGGCTGGGACAGCCGCAACTCTTGCACCGTCTGCAGCGTGTAGCTCGGACCGGCGCGTTCGAGCTCGCAGCGCTCGAGCACGAAACCGCGCTCGCCGGCGATCGCCAACCGCACCATCGCTTCGCGGTGCCGTGCGTCGGTGACCGCATGGCTTTTCTGCCATGGCTGGCCGCTGGGAATCCAGCGCACCTCGTCGAGCTGCAGCGCATCGCGCGCGGCGCGGGCCAGCGCCAGGTGCGCGAGCTGCGGCGGATCGAATGTGCCGCCGAACAGACCGATGCGCCTCATGCGATGCGCTTCAACCGTCGCACCAGTCGCGCGGCTTCAAAAAGTCGCTGTACAGCCGCGCCTCGGCGCTGCCGGGCGCGGGCTGGTGGTTGTAGACCCAGCGCACGCGCGGCGGCATCGACATCAGGATGCTCTCGGTGCGCCCGCCCGACTGCAACCCGAACAGCGTGCCGCGATCGAACACCAGATTGAACTCCACGTAGCGTCCGCGGCGCATGGCCTGGAACTCACGCTCGCGCTCGCCGTACGGCGTGTCGCGCCGGCGCTCGACGATCGGCACATAGGCACCGAGGAACGCATCGCCCACCGAGCGCAGCATCTGGAAGCCGCGCTCGAAGCCGAGCTCGGAAAAATCGTCGAAGAAGATGCCGCCGACGCCGCGCGGCTCGTTGCGGTGCTTGAGGTAGAAGTACTCGTCGCACCAACGTTTGAAGCGTGGGTGCAGATCGGGTCCGAAGGCTGCCAGCGCGTCGCGGCAGGCGCGGTGGAAGAGGCGTGCATCGTCCTCGAAGGCGTAGTACGGCGTGAGGTCCATGCCGCCGCCAAACCACTGCACCGGGTCTTTGCCGGTGGGAAGCGCGGCGAACATCCGCACGTTCATGTGCACCGTGGGCACGTAAGGGTTGCGCGGGTGGAACACCAGCGACACGCCGAGCGCCTCGAACGGCGCACCGGCGAGCTCGGGCCGATGCTGCGTGGCCGACGGCGGCAACTGCGTTCCGCGCACGTGGCTGAAGTTGCAGCCGCCGCGTTCGAGCAGAGCGCCGTCGTCGATGCACAACGTGAGGCCGTCGCCTTGCAGCCGTTCGCCCGGCGCGCGCGCCCAACCGTCACGCAAGAACGTGCCGCCGTCCAGGCGCTGCATGGTGTCGGCGATGCGCTGCTGCAACTGCAGCAGGTACTCGCGCACCGCGACTGTGGACATCGAGGGCTCTACTTGCGCAGCAACGCGCGGTAGCCGATGTCGCGCCGGAACTGAGCGCCGTCGAACCTGATGCTCGCCAGGCCCTCGTAGGCGCGCTGCTGCGCCGCCTTGATCGTCACGCCGAGCGCAGTCACGCACAGCACCCGCCCAC
Organism: Burkholderiaceae bacterium; assembly: GCA_035543655.1. Taxonomy (GTDB): domain Bacteria; phylum Pseudomonadota; class Gammaproteobacteria; order Burkholderiales; family Burkholderiaceae_C; genus JAEUPI01. The sequence continues at coordinate 3,724 of DATKJN010000304.1, forward strand.
CGCTCACGCTCGCGCGCTGGCCATCCCACTCGGTGCCCGCATGGAACACCATCAGGTCATCCGCCGCGGCGGGCAACCCTTTGATCGTGGCGCCCTTCAGCGGCGCTTCCGGATAGCCACCGGCGGCCATCACCACGCCGAGGGCGACGCTGCGATCCCATTGCAACTCGATCTGATCGAGCGCGCCGTCGGTCGCGTGCATCAGCACGTCGAACAGATCGCTCTTCAAGCGCATCAGGATCGGCTGTGCTTCCGGATCGCCGAGCCGGGTGTTGAACTCCAGCGTGCGCGGATTGCCCTCGGCATCGATCATCAGCCCGGCGTACAGGAAACCGCTGAACGGGATGCCGTCCTTGCGCATGCCGGCCACCGTGGGCTTGATGATCTCGTTCATCACGCGCGCATGCAGGTTTGGGGTGATCACTGGCGCCGGCGAATACGCACCCATGCCGCCGGTATTGGGCCCCTCGTCGCCGTCGCGCAGGCGCTTGTGGTCCTGGCTGGTGGCCAGCGCCTGGACATGGTCGCCGTCGACCATCACGATGAAGCTGGCCTCCTCGCCGTCGAGGTACTCCTCGATCACGACGCGTGCACCGCCCTCGTTGTGCAATACACCGAGCGAATTGCCGTCGAGCATGGTGTCGATCGCCTCGTGCGCCGATCGCTCCGACATCGCGACCACAACGCCCTTGCCGGCAGCCAGACCATCGGCCTTGACGACGATCGGCGCGCCGTGCGCCTCGACGTAAGCGTGCGCGGCCGCTGCATCGCTGAACGTCGCGTAGCGCGCGGTCGGGATGCCATGCCGCTGCATGAAGGCCTTGGAAAACGCCTTCGAGCTCTCGAGCTGTGCCGCTGCCTGGGTCGGGCCGAAGATGCGCAACCCGCTCGCGCGGAAGACGTCGACCACGCCTTGAGACAACGGCGCCTCGGGCCCAACCACCGTCAGCGCCACCTTCTCGCGCTGCGCAAAGTCGGCCAGCGCAGCGGGATCGGTGATGGCCACGTTCTCCAGGCGCGTGTCGGTGGCGGTGCCGCCGTTGCCAGGCGCCACGTAGACGCATTGCACCTTGGAGCTTTGCGCCAGCTTCCATGCCAACGCGTGTTCGCGGCCGCCGCCGCCGATGACGAGAACTTTCAAATCATGTCCTGATGCGGAAGAACAGCAACCAGCTCACGTAGAGCACGAGCACCACGATCAGCGGCACCAGCAGTGCCAGGGCACGGCGCGCCTTGGTCTGCAGTTCGGCCGCGCGTTCATTGACGCCGCGCGCAATCTCCAGATTGGCGCGGGTGTCGTCGATCAGCTTGCGTTGCTCGGCCAGCGCTTCCTTCTGCAACGCCAGCGATTCCCGCTGCACCGCCAGCGCCTCGCGCTTCAGCGCATTGGCTTCCTCGAGCAATTGATCGACCCGAGGCTCGCTCATTCGAGCACGGCGTTGTGGTACACGGCCTGCGCGTCGTCGAGGTCTTCCAGCACGTCGAGCAGCTTCTGCATGCGCTGCGAGTCCTCGCCGGCGAGTTCCACCGGATTCTCGGCGCGCCACGTCACCTCGGCCAGATCGGGCTTCAAGCCGGCCTTGTGCAGCGCCTGCTGCACGGCCTCGAAGTCCGCGGGCACGGTCAGCACCTCGATCGCACCGTCATCGCCGGCAATCACGTCGTCGGCGCCGGCGTCGAGGGCCACCTCCATCACCTTGTCTTCGCTGGTACCGGGCGCAAACACGAACTGGCCGCAATGCTTGAACTGGAACGCCACCGAGCCGTCGGTGCCCATGTTGCCGCCGTGCTTGGAGAATGCATGGCGCACCTCGGCCACGGTGCGCACGCGGTTGTCGGTCATGGTGTCGACGATGACGGCTGCGCCACCGATGCCATAGCCCTCGTAGCGGATCTCCTCGTAGTTCACGCCCTCGAGATTGCCGGTGGCCTTGTCGATGTTGCGTTTCACCGTGTCAGCGGGCAGGTTGACCGCCTTCGCCTTCTCGATGGCCAGCCGCAAGCGCGGATTGGCACTTGCATCCCCGCCGCCGGTGCGTGCGGCCACCATGATCTCGCGAATCACACGCGTCCACGCCTTGCCGCGTTTTTCGTCCTGGCGGCCCTTGCGATGCTGGATGTTGGCCCACTTGGAATGACCGGCCATGGATGCCGCGCTGGCTGCGCGTTCGGGATAGGATGCCGTGGATTTTATTCGTCTCGCCGGAGGGTGGCATGGCCGATCCGATCCTGGTTGCCAAACACGGCGACATCGAGTGTTTTCTGCTGCCTGCGTTGGCCAACCGGCACGGGCTGATCACCGGCGCCACCGGCACCGGCAAGACCATCACACTGCAGACCATCGCCGAGAACCTGTCGCACCTCGGCGTGCCGGTGTTCATGGCCGACGTGAAGGGAGACTTGAGCGGCATCACGCAGGCCGGCAAGCTGCCCGAGAAGGTGGCCAAGATCCTCAAGGAGCGCGGCCTGCCCGAGCCCGCATCGGCGAGCTGCCCGGCCACGCTGTGGGATGTGTTCGGTCAACAGGGTCACCCGGTGCGCGCCACCGTCAGCGACATGGGGCCGCTGCTGCTGTCGCGCATGCTCGAGCTCAACGACATCCAGGCCGGCGTGCTGCAGCTGGTGTTCAAGATTGCCGACGACAACGGCCTGGCGCTGCTCGACATGAAAGACCTGCGCGCGATGCTTCAGCACGTGGGCGACAACGCCAGCCAGTTCACCACCGAGTACGGCAACATCAGCGCGGCGTCGATCGGCGCCATCCAGCGCGGGCTGATGCAGATCGAGGAACAGGGCGGCGACAAGTTCTTCGGCGAGCCGATGCTCAACATCGGCGACTTCATGCAGACGGTCAAGGGCAAGGGTGTGATCAACATCCTGGTGGCCGACAAACTGCTCAACGCGCCGCGCCTGTATGCCACGTTCCTGCT
>DATKJN010000305.1:0-3667 GCA_035543655.1 Burkholderiaceae bacterium
GGGGACGATGTTGCCGTAGAACTCGGTGCCCGGCACGCGGCCGAGCACCGCCACTTGCGGCTGCGATGCGCGGCGAAGCAGCAGCACCAGCGAGATCACCGCACCGATCAGCACGCCGCGCAACAGCCCGGAGCCGAGAACACCGGCCAGAGCGGCCGCGGCGATGGTGAACTCGCTGCGGTCGAAGCGCCACAGCCGCTTCAGCTCGTCGAGCTTGAACAGCCCGGCCACCGCGACCAGCACGATCGCCGCCAGCACCGGCTGCGGCAGGTCGCGCAACAGGCCAGAGAAGAACAGCACCACGACCACGATGATCAGCGAGGCGATCAGGCCTGACAGCGGCGTGCGTGCGCCGGCGCTTTCGTTGACCAGCGATTGCGACATGCCGCCGCTGACCGGGAAGCCATGGCCGAGCCCGGCACCGAGGTTGGCCGCGGCGATGCCCAGGAACTCCTGGTTGGGGTCGAGCCGGTAGCCGTGCTTCAACGAGAACATGCGGCCGATGGCCACGGTCTCGGTGGCGGCGAGCAGAAAGCACGCCATGGCCAGCGGCAGCAGGTCGTTCAGATCGCTCCACTGCACCGCCGGCAGCCCGATCGTCGGAATGCCCTGCGGCACATCGCCGAGCAGCTTGACGCCTCGCGCCCCGGCATCGATCAGCGACGCAGCGACGATGCCCGCGATCACCACCGCCAGCGTCACCGGCTTGTGCTTCATGTAGACCTTGCCCAGCACCAGCACGGCGAGCGCCACCCCGCCCATCGCGAGCGCCGTGCCGTTGGTGTCGCCGAGGTGCGAAAAGAAGCCGCCCATGCGCTCCCAGAAGCTGCCGTGGCCGCCCTTGAAGCCGAACAGCTTGGGCAACTGCGTGCTGGCCACGAACAAGGCCACGCCGGTCTTGAAGCCGATCATCACCGTCTCGGACACGAAGCTGACGATCGCACCGGCTCGCGCGAGCCAGGCCACGAAGGCCAACGCTGCGACCAGCAGCGCGGTCGCGGCAGCCAGCGCCACGAAGCGCGTCGCATCGCCGCCGGCGATCGTGCCGATCGATGCGCCCATCAGCACCGAGATCGCCGACGTGACCGTGATCGCCGTGTGGCGGGCGCTGCAGAACAGCCAGAACACCAGGCCGGAGAACAGGCAGGCGTACAGGCCGGCCTCGGGCGGCAGGTCGGCGAGCGACGCGTCGGCGATGCCGGCCGGCAGCAGGTAGGCGGCCAGCGTGATGCCGGCCACCACGTCGGCGCGCATCGACGCCGCGCTCAACGACGGCAGCCAATGGACCGCTGGCACCATCCGGCTCAGCAAGCCGGACTTCCCGACGGCGGCCACTTCGGACATCAGCTGATCTCGGGGATCACCTTGAAGGGATGGTTCGACTCCCTGTAATCACCCCGCTCCTGGCGCGCCGGCAGCTTGATCTTTTCGCGCTTCAGTTCCTTGTAGGGCACCTGCTTGAGCAGGTGGCTGATGATGTTGAGGCGGACCTTCTTCTTGTCGTCGGACATGGCCACGAACCATGGCACTTGAACCGTGTCGGTGGCGGCAAACATGTCGTCGCGCGCGCGCGAGTAGTCGTACCAGCGGCTGTACGACCTGAGATCCATCGGCGTCAGCTTCCAGATCTTGCGACCATCTTCGAAGCGCGACTTCAAGCGGCGCGTCTGCTCCTCGGGACTCACCTCGAGCCAGTACTTCAGCAGGATGACCCCCGAGTCGACGATGGCCCTTTCGACAGCCGGCACCATCTTCAGGAAGACATCGACCTGCTCGGGCGTGCAGAAGCCCATCACGCGCTCGACGCCGGCGCGGTTGTACCAGCTGCGATCGAAGATCACCACCTCGCCCGCCGCCGGCAGGTGCGGCAGGTAGCGCTGGACGTACATCTGGGACTTCTCGCGTTCGGTCGGTGCCGGCAACGCGACGACGCGGAACACGCGCGGGCTGACACGTTCGGTGATGGCCTTGATGGTGCCGCCCTTGCCTGCGCCGTCGCGACCCTCGAACAGGATGCAGACCTTCAATCCCTTGCCGACCACCCATTGCTGCAGTTTCACGAGTTCGACGTGCAGCTTCTTGAGGGCCTTGTCGTAGTCCTTGCCGGACATCGGCTCGCGCGCATCGGCGGAGGCCTTGGCATCTCGCCGGCTGCGCGCCGCCGAGTCGACCCCTTTCAGCTGGGCCTTGCGCGTGGGTGGCTTGGGCGTCTTGGCCCGCTTGCCTGTCTTCGTTGCCTTCATCTGAATCTCCGTGTGTCGAACTTCAGCCGGGCGTCGCCGGGCCACCGAGCTTGTCGCCGAAGCGCTCGCGCAGCGTCTCGCGCACCGCGGTCACCAACGCTTCTGCCTCGAGCGTGCCGAGCTTGTCGTAGGCGGTCTCCTTCACCAGGAAGCCCATCTCCAGCAGGTTCTTGAGCTTCTTGAACGAAACCGGATTGCGCGCCCCGCAGACGCTGTCGTTGCCCTTCAGCACCGCATCGATGACGCCGGGGTCCAGCAAGCGGACCTTGCAGATCAACGCCTGGCGGCCGATCTCGGTCATGATCCCGTCGATGTGGGTTCCCCAGCGCTTGATCTGGTATTCGTCAGCCATGTGGTGCTCCTTGTGGTCAGGTCGTTCGTCGGATGCGCTCAGGTCTTGAACAGCACGGGGACGATGTCGACAAACAAGATCTTCACGATCGTCATTCCGGGAAAAATCATGGCATAGCCGATGTCGGGCTTGTCGGTCGGCGCGAGCTTGTTGGCATAGGCCAATATCGCCGGATTGCCGCATGCGCCTGTCACGATGCCGGCCACCTCGTCGAACGGCATCCGCATCACCCACAAGCCCAGCACCAAGATCGGTATCACCAGCGCGGCCAGCACCACGAGGCTCAGGATCAGCATCAACAAGCCCGTTTGCGACACCGTTGCGGCGAACTTGGGGCCGGAGGACATGCCCACCTGCGCAAGGAACACGGTGAGCCCGAAGTTGCGCAGCACCAGGTTGGCCGACAGCGGCATGGTCCAGTTCAACCCGCGGGTGCGGCGCGCGTTGCCGAGGATCAGCGCCATGATCAGCACGCCGGCCAGGCCGAACGAGACCTTGCCGATACCCGGCAGTGGGATGCTGATCGCACCGATCAGGAAGCCCAGCGCCATGCCGAGTCCGATGGAGATGTAGCTGAACTCGGTGGTGCCCTTGATCGAATCGCCGAAGAACTTGCGCAGCGCGGCGAAGTCGTCTCGGTGGGCGAGCAAGCCGACGCGGTCGCCGAACTCGAGCACGAGATCCGGCCGCGGCAACATGTCGGCATCGCCGCGACGAACCTGGATGGCAGCGGCCGCCTTGTTGCCAGGCAGTTGCAAGTCGCCGAGCATCCGGCCCACCACGGCTGGGCGAGAGGCGAACACACGCAGATAGTCGAGGTTCTGGCGGTCCGTGATCAGGCCGGTGGCCTTCTCGCCGAGCAGCTGGCGCGCATCTTCGAGCACGCTCATGCTGGGACCGACCACCAACACCACGTCGTTCTCGGCGATCACGGTGTTGGACGAGGGCAGCTCGTTCTGATGGTGTCGGCGCAAGGCCGTGACCTGCACGCCGGCTGGCAACACGTCCATCACCTGGCCGAGCCGCTTGCCGAGGAGTTCGGGGTTGCGCAGCGAGATCTCGAGCATCGACA
>DATKJN010000306.1:0-12596 GCA_035543655.1 Burkholderiaceae bacterium
GCGACAACGGTGACGACGTGCATGCCGCCAACTCGCGCGGCATGCGCTTCTGGAGCCCGGCCTTCATTGCCAAGGAGATCCAGAAGCTGGCCGATCTCGGCGTGCGCACCCTGCGCATCAGCGACGAGATGTTCTTCCTCAACCGCAAGTACTACGAGCCGCTGCTGACCGACATCGCCGAACGCGATCTCGGCCTGAGCATGTGGACGTACTCGCGCGTCGACACCGTGCGCCCGGCGGCGCTCGAGCTGTTCAAGAAGGCCGGCGTCGACTGGCTGGCGCTGGGCATCGAGGCCGGCAGCCAGACGGTGCGCAAGGAAGTCTCGAAGGGCACCTTCCAGGAAGTGAACATCCGCGAGGTGTGCGGCACCGTGCGCAGCGCCGGCATCCACGTGATCAGCAACTACATCTTCGGTTTTCCAGACGACACGTTGCAAACGATGCAGCAGACGCTCGACCTCGCGCACGAGCTGAACACCGAGATGGCCAACATGTACCCGTGCCAGGCGCTGCCCGGCAGCCCGATTCACCGGCGCGCGCTGAAGGAAGGCTGGAAACTGCCCGACAGCTATGCCGGCTATGCCTTCCTGTCGTACGACTGCGAGCCGCTGGCCACCAAACACGTGAGCGCGGCCGACGTGCTGCGCTTCCGCGACCAGGCCTGGCAGACCTACTTCCGCAACCCGACCTACCTCGAACTGGTGCAGCGCAGCTTCGGCGAGCCGCAGCGGCGCAACGTCGAGAACATGGCCGAGGTGCGGCTGAAGCGCCGGCTGCTGGGCGACTGAACGGCCTGCGGGTCAGCCACCGCGCCGATTCAGACCGGCGTCACGGCCTCGTGGCGCCAGGGTGCCGCGTCGTACGCGCGCCGCAGGCCTTCTCGCAGATCGATGGTCGGCCGCCAGCCGAGCGAGCGGATGCGGGTGCTGTCGAGCAGCTTGCGCGGCATGCCATCGGGCTTGCTGGCGTCGAACACGAGCCGGCCCTTGAAGCCCACCGTGTCGACCACCGCTTGCGCCAGTTCGCGGATGCTCAGGTCCGAGCCGCTGCCGATGTTGATCGGAGGGCCGGCGTAACCCAAGGTCGTCAGGCCGATGCAGGCCTGCGCCAGGTCGTCGACGTAGAGAAACTCGCGCCGCGGCATGCCGCTGCCCCAAACCACCAACTCGTCGTCGCCGCGCTCGCGCGCCTCATGGGCGCGCCGCAACAGGGCCGGCAACACATGGCTGTGGCCGGGCGTGTAGTTGTCGTTCGGGCCGTACAGGCTGGCCGGCATCACGACCACATATTCACGCTGGTGCTGGCGTTGGTAGGCCTCGCACAGTTTCAGCCCGGCGATCTTGGCGATCGCATAGGCCTCGTTGGTCGGCTCGAGCGGCCCGGTGAGCAGGGCCGACTCCGGCATCGGTTGCGCGCACGCGCGCGGGTAGATGCAGTTCGACGCCAAGTACATCAGGCGCTGCACACCGGCGCGGTGTGCGCCGCCGATGAGGTTGCTCGCGATCTGCAGGTTCTGTTGCATGAAGTCGGCCGACTGGGTCTGGTTGGCGACGATGCCGCCGACCTTGGCCGCCGCGATGAAGATGTACGCAGGTTGTTGCCTGGCGAGAAAGTGATCGACTGCGGCGGCGTCGCAGAGGTCGAGCTCGTCGCGCGTGCGAACCAGAATGTTCCGGTGGCCGCCGGCGCGCAGCGCGCGCACCAGTGCCGAACCCACCATGCCGCGGTGGCCGGCGACAAAAATGGGCTCGTCGTGCGCGACCGGGGGCGTCATCTCAAGCGGCCTGGCGCACGGCGGACGGGGTCGCGAGGCGCGCCAGCGCTTCGTCCACCAGCGGTGGCAACAGCGTGGTCATTGGCAGCGCGGCCTTGAAGCGCTGGTGCGAGCTGTCGGCGATTGCTCGCCGGTCGGGCACCTGCAGCGCAGCTTCGGCCCAGGCGATCAGGTCGGCGGGCGGCGCGCCCAGCACGAACGGATCGAGCGGCGAGGGCAACTCGTTGGTCTCGTGCAGCACGAAGCTGCGATTCTGCAGGTGGTAGTGCAGCCGCGACACCGACGGAATGCGGTTGGCCGGCGACAGGCGCAGCGACAGGCAGACCTTGCTGCGCGACACGTGGTCCTGGCGCAGGTACTCCGGCGTGGCCTGGTTGTTGACCACTACCACGTGCTGACGCGCCAGCGCGGCGAGGATGCGCTGGCGATGTTCGGTCATGGCGCCCGAGAAGTAGAAGTCGATGTCGCGCTCGGCTTCGGGACGCGGCTGCACGGTGGCAAAGCCGTTGACGAAGCCGTGCGGCAGAAAGCGCACCGGAACGTGCGAGAACAGCTCGCGGTAGCCATCCACCATCGATTCGGCGAGCACCCAGATCGCGTCGGCCACGCCGACGGCCAGCTTGAAGGCATCGAAACGCAGCTGCCAGTAGGCGCGGTTGCTGTAGTGCCAGTGGCTGGCATCGACGCCGCCGTTGAAGGTGCCGCCGATGATGGGCTCGGTGCCGATCAGGATGTAGCGCGCGCCCGCGGCGTGGCCGTCGATCAGCGCGCGCAGGCTGGCTTCGTCGACGAAATGCTCGAGCACCAAGTTCACGTGCTTCGGTTCGATGCGATGCGAGATCGCAGCCTGGTGGCCGCAGTCGTGCAGTGCGTGCTTGAGCAGCAGCACGGTGTCGGCGATGCCGTGCGAGTTGTTGTGGTTGCCCGAATGGATGAAGAAGCGCATCGCAGGTGCCGGTTCAATTCGACGACAGCAAACGATTGAAGGCGGCATGCGACGCCGCGGGCGTGAAGTGCGCACGGCAGTGCGCGGCGTTGCGCTCGGCGAACGTGCGCAGGCCGGCGAGGTCGGTGTGCGCGGCGAGCTGATCGTGGACCTGCTGCACCAAGGACTCGCAGCGATCGACGAACGGCGCGTAGCGGTCGCTGATCCAGCCCGCGGGTTCGTCGCGGTAGACCATTGCGCGCACGCCGCGCACGGCGAGCACGCTCGCTTCGATGCCGGCCGTGTATTCCTCGTAACCCGGCGCGTCCGACACCATCGGCACGCAGCCGTGGGCGAAGGCGCGCAGCAGGCTGTGCGAATGCAGGCCGGCGGCAGGCAGCGCGAACACCTGATGCTGCAGGAACAGCGCATCCAGCGTGGCGTCGTCGACGCGGGTGGAGATCCAATTCACGCCGACCAGGTCCTGCGGCGTGAAGCGCAGCATCAGGTCCGGCGGCACCGACGACAGCACCGTCAGCTCGGCGTCAGGGCGTTGCCGCCGCAGCCGCGCAAAGGCTTCCAGCAGGTGGTGGCCACCGCGCAGGTAGAACGAGTCGGGATTGTGGTGCAGCGAGTTGGTGAACAGGATGCGCAGCGGCTGCTCGCCCTCGAACTTGGGCGTCCAGCGCGCCGGCTCCACCGTGTCGATGCCCAGCGGCACGTGGTGCAGTTTGGCCGCGATCGCTGCGCTGTCGAATGCACGCGCGGCGATCGCCAGGCTGCCCCGCATGTGACTGAAGACGCGCAGGCACAGCGGCGACTCCAGCTGCTCGCGCACGAGCTGGAACCACGGCTGCGACGCAAGGTCCACGCCGCGGGTCTCACCGGTGAACATGAACGGCATGAACAGGCTCGGGAAACTCTCGAAGTGAAAGATCCACGGCCGACTGCCGGCGTACAGCGGTGTCGTGTGCAGGAACAGCGCGTCGTATCGCGCCTGCTGCGCTTCGGCCACGGCCTGCTCGCGCAGCGGCAGCCATTGCTGCAGGCGCGCGGCGTGTTCGCTGGACAAACCTGCGCTCTGCCGCGCGACGCGCTGTTCGATGGCCGCCGGCTTGGCGGTCGGCTCCGAGGTGTCTTGAGCGAGGTCGACGGTGTCGACAGCGGCATTTCCTTGCAGGAACGACAGCACCAGCGGATGCGGGCCGTTCAGCGGACGGTAGTGCGCCATGCGCCATGGCAAGCCCAGGCGCGGCAGGGCGTGCGCAGGCGCCCGAGCAGCGGACTGTGCCGGCGTGCTTGCGGGCGCATTCGTTTCGCCCGACCGACCCTCGAAGCGCGGCGCGACGCGGGCATCGCGCAGGCGCTGCACCGGTGGCTGGGGCGCCGGATGGAGCGTGCCGGCGGCGCGCGCCGGCTTCACCGCGGTGAGCGTGGCCACCACCTCGCGCGGCGATCCATCGGCGTCTTCGATCACGCCCACACGCTCGACCTGCCAGTCGCTCGCACCGGTGGCGCCGGCCACCGGCCGCGCCAGGTGCGCGAACGAGCCTTCGTACCAGGCGCGCTGCGACGGCTCGGCGGCGGCGTGCGCACCGTGCTCGACGCGCACGAACAGCGTCGCTCCCGGCCGTGCCACGCGCCACAGCTCGTCGAACAGGGGCTGCACATCGCGCACGTCGCCGAGCAGGTGGCTCAAGTGGATGCCGTCGACGCTGCCATCGGCCAGCGCCAACGGCTGCTTGCGTGCAGCCGTCGCGTCGAACGACACGTCGTTGCGCTCGCCGAGGCTGGCGTTGATCCAGCCGACGATGTACTCGCGCCCGCCGTCGAGGTGCAGCACGCGCGGGCGTTGCTCGTATGCCGCGACACGCTCGCTCTTCTTCACCCACGACTCCTTCTTCGGCACGCTCCAGTTGGAGTGCACGGTGCTGGTGTGGGCGCGGTAGTGCAGCTCTTCTTCGCCCGGCGCGGCCTCGTCCACGTACCACGGCGTGTGCTCGACGATGTAGGGATGGCCGAGCCGCAGGTTGCAGGACTCGTTGCTGAATTCGGCGCGGGGCGGGTAGAGCGCGAACGTGGTGTCGATCGGCGCGGCGAACACGCCCGGCGCCACCGGGCGCTCCCAGAACTGCGACTCCCACTTGCGCACGGTGTCGACTTCGGCATAGTGGTCGGGCAGGTTGTCGATGCGCAGCGCCGGCCCGACCTTCTTCGCGTCGGGGAAACGCTCCAGCTGCGCGAGCAGCGTGCCGATCAGGTCGGCCGGGCAGAACGACGCCGGCACGACATCGGAATCGGTCAGCACGAAGGGCGTGTCCAGCACGCGGTGCACGCCCTGCTGCCACAACACGTACGGGCCGTGGTTGTCCGGCAGCTGCAGCACGTGGGCGCCGCCGGGCAACGCCTGGTACCACTGCAGCAGCGGCGCATAGTTCGACGCGTTGTCGAGGATCACCACGCGGCGTGTGCCGGCGTCGAGCAGCCACTGCACCAGCCGCTGCAGCGCATGCAGGCGGTTGCGGTTGACGATGAAAACGGGGATGTCGCGCCAGTCCATGGATGAAAGTGCACGCGCGGCGGGCCACGTCGTGTCGTATGTCGCGATGCAGTCTAGAAGTCGCATCGTTGTGGCAATCGCACGGTCAGCGGGGTGAACACGGCGCTGCTCCAGCCACTCACGGGCCGGCGTCACAACGTCACGCTTCGCATGCTCGTGCCGTGACGCGTTGCACGCGCCGCGGCTGCCCTGACCCCGCGACTAGGAGTTCATCTGACACGTGCCTTGGATGAATCTGGACTCAAGGCACGGAGATGGACTGATTTCTGCGCCTTGATCGGCTGCCCACAATGCAGCCCATCGATTCAACACACCGAGACAGCCCAGGAGCCCCACATGAACAGCGACCAAGTGCTTGCCGAGATCCGCGAAGCCAACCTGTCCTATCTGATGCTGGCGCAGACGCTGATCCGCAGCGACCGCGAACAGGCGCTGTTTCGCCTCGGCATCGGCGAAGACAACGCGGCCCTCATCAACGCGCTGACCCCGGCGCAGATGATGAAGATCGCCGCCAGCAACACGCTGCTGTGCCGCATGCGCTGCGACGACGAGTTGGTGTGGTCGCTGCTCACCAACCACGGCAAGCCGGCTGCCAACGATGGCGTGTCGCGCCTGCATGCGTCGATCCTGATGGCCGGCCGCCACCAGGAAGCCGCCTAAGACTCACACATTCAGGACGTTGGAGGGACACGAACCATGCGAGTCAAGAGCATCCTCACCGAAGCCAAGCAGATCGACCGTGCGGTGGAGCTGATCCGCCTGGGTGCGCGGCTGCAGGTGCTGGAGTCGGAAACCGACCTGAGCTACGAGCGTCTGCTGCGCCTGTACAAAGAGGTCGCCGGCAAGAGCCCCAGCAAGGGCCAGCTGCCGTTCTCGACCGACTGGTTCATGACCTGGCAACCCAACATCCACGCCAGCCTGTTCCTCAACATCCACGAGTACCTCAACAAGGCTGCCGAGCTCGACGAGATCGACACCGTGATCAAGGCCTACAAGCTGTACCTCGAGCAGATCACCGCGCAGGGGCTCGAGCCGCAGCTGTCGGTCACGCGGGCCTGGCGCCTGGTGAAGTTCGTCGACAACGGCATGCTCACGATGACGCCGTGCTCCAAGTGCGGCGGCCACTTCGTCACCCATCCGCACGAGATCGCACGCCACTACGTGTGCGGCTTGTGCAACCCGCCGGCGCGCGCCGGCAAGGGCCGCCAGGCCGGTTCGCTGCGCGCATCGGTCGAAATGCATTGATCGGTTTCATCTGGTTTCTTGAGTTGGGCCTGGTCCGGCCGACAGCGGTTCCGTAGGACCTGTTTTCTTGCTTGTCTCCTCCTAGCGGCACGTTTTTTGTGCCTTTCACGGCGCGATGCCTTCGGCAACGCGCCGTATTTCTTTGTGCGGCCGCAAGCACCGCGCATCGGCGGTCAAGCCGCGCGGCCAGCAGCCGATATGCCGGATGCCCCCGAAGTGGGCGAGTGTTGTCGTTGCCGTGAACCTGATCACTTTCTCCAAACAGTACCTGCGCCTGGATGAGGCGTTGCCATTCGGCGTGCGCGATCGCGCCGGCCGCCTGCTGCTGGCCGCCGGCCAGCGCATCGACAGCAGCCACCGCCTGGCCGAACTGCGCGACCTCGAGCTGTATGCCGACGAGGCCGAGTCCAGCGATTGGCGCCGCCGCCTGGCGCTCACCGTCGACTCGATGGTGCGACAGAACGCCACGCTCAAAGAGATCGCCGAGGCGCGGCCCATCGACGCCGCGCGCGACCACGCCGCCTCCGAGGCGCCGATGGCCGAGCAGTGGTCGCAGATGGCGCATGTGCTCGACGCCGCGCTGCGCGAACCCGACGCCGGCGCTGCGTGGGTCGCGCGCGTGGGCCTGGTGCACGAGCGCGTGCACGCGCTGGCGCGGCGCCGCTTCGACAGCTCGGTGTATCACCTGATCTACACGGCGGGCCACTCGACCGCCAGCTACAGCAGCCACCACGCGCTGCTGTGCACGCTGATGGCCGGCGAGTGCGCCCGCATCGCGGGCTGGAGCGCGCCGGAGGTGGCAAGCCTGGAGCGCGCCGCACTGACGATGAACGTGGCGATGAAGCGCCTGCAAGACGAACTCGCGGCGCGCGACGTGTCGATGACGCCGGCTCTGCGCGAGCAGATCCGCGTGCATCCCGAGGCGGGTGCGGCCTTGCTGCAAGCCGCCGGCGTCAACGATGCGTTGTGGCTCGACGCCGTGCGGCTGCACCACGACGACGGCCCCAAGGCCAAGCCGCTCGAGGCCTTGACGCCGTGCGAACGGCTGGCACGCCTGCTGCGACGGGTGGACATCTTCACGGCCAAGATGAGCTGCCGCGCCACTCGCACGCCGATGTCGCCGGTGCAGGCCGCGCGCGAGGCCTGCCTGGGCGCCAACGGCCAGCCCGACGAGATCGGTGCGGTGCTGCTGAAGGCCGTGGGCCTGTACCCGCCGGGCAGCTTCGTCGAACTGGCCAGCGGCGAGCGCGGCATCGTGGTGGCGCGCGGCCGCCGCGCCAACCTGCCGATCGTGGCGGCGCTGGTCGGCGCCAGCGGGGCGCCGCTGGGTGAGCCGGCGCTGCGCGACACGGTGGAAAAGCGTCACGCCGTGAAGGGCGCGGTGGCCAGCCAGGCGGTGCGGGTGATTCCGCCGCACGAAAAGCTGCTCGCGCTGCGCTGACGGATGTCACGCCGCGTTCGCATGCAACGGAACGTGTCCCGCGGTGTAACGCGCTCAAGGCAAAGCGCGCCACGGCCGATAAACCTGCTGGCGCCGTTGGTAGTCGAAGCGCGCGCGTGTCAGGAACCAACATGAGACCCCCACGCTCACTTCGTTCGCAGCCCCCCGAGGGGATGCGTCAGCGCCTGCGGGCGGCCGGGCGGCGCTGACCATGTTCGTCATCATCGGCTGGGTCGTCGCGCTGGGCTGCGTGTTCGGGGTGTACATCGCCCACGGCGGCAACATCGGCGTGGTGCTGCACGCGTTGCCGTTCGAGATGGTCGCGATCATGGGTGCGGCGATCGGCGCCTTCATCGCCAACAACCAGATGAAGGTGCTCAAGGGTTCGGTGGCCGGCCTGGCCACCTGCTTCAAGGGCAGCAAGTACACGAAGGCGCGCTACATGGAGCTGATGGCGCTGCTGTACGACATCCTGCAGAAGGCGCGCAAGGAAGGCCTGATGTCGATCGAAAAGGACGTCGAGGAGCCGCACAGCTCGCCGTTGTTCCAGAAGTACGCGACGGTGGGCAACGACCACCACGTGAGCGAGTTCATCACCGACTACCTGCGCATGATGGTGTCGGGCAACCTGAACGCGCACGAGATCGAGTCGCTGATGGACAGCGAAATCGAAACGCATCACCACGAAGCCCATGCGCCAGTGGCTGCATTGCAACGGCTGGCCGGCGGACTGCCAGCATTCGGCATCGTGGCCGCCGTGCTCGGTGTGGTGAACACCATGGGCTCGGTCGGCCAGCCGCCGGCGGTGCTGGGCGGCATGATCGGCTCGGCGCTGGTCGGCACCTTCCTCGGCATCCTGTTGAGCTACGGCATCTTCGAGCCGCTCGCCGGCCTGCTGGAGCAGAAGGTCGATGAGAGCGGCAAGGAGCTGCAGTGCATCAAGACCACGCTGCTGGCCTCGATGCAGGGCTATGCGCCGCAGGTGGCGATCGAGTTCGGCCGCAAGGTGCTCTATTCGACCGAGCGCCCGAGCTTTGCCGAGCTCGAAGGTCACGTCAAAGGCAAGAAGTGAGAGAGATCCGCCATGGCTGGTGACTCGAAAAAACTTCAGCCGATCATCGTCAAGAAGATCAAGAAGGGTGGCCATGGCCACCATGGCGGCGCCTGGAAGATCGCCTATGCCGACTTCGTGACGGCGATGATGGCGTTCTTCCTGCTGATGTGGCTGCTCGGCTCCACCACCGAGGGCGACAAGAAGGGCATTGCCGACTACTTCCAGTCGCCGATGAAGGTGGCGATGTTCGGCGGCTCGGGCGCAGGCGATGCGTCGCACGTGCTCAAGGGCGGCGGCCAGGACCTCACGCGCACCACCGGACAGGTGAAGAACGGCGAGGTCGAGTCCGACCGCAAGACGATCAACCTGAAGGCGCTCAAGGACGAGCAGATCCGCGCCGAGATCGCGCGCCTGAAGGCGCTGCAGGAAAAGATCGACGGCGAGCTGCAGAACAACCCCGGGCTGGGTGCATTCCGCTCGCAGATCCTGCTCGAACTCACGCGCGACGGCCTGCGAATCCAGATCGTCGACGCGCTGCACCGGCCGATGTTCGCCAGCGGATCGTCGGTGG
Organism: Burkholderiaceae bacterium; assembly: GCA_035543655.1. Classification (GTDB taxonomy): domain Bacteria; phylum Pseudomonadota; class Gammaproteobacteria; order Burkholderiales; family Burkholderiaceae_C; genus JAEUPI01. The sequence continues at coordinate 9,571 of DATKJN010000306.1, forward strand.
TGCAGCCTTACATGCAGGAGCTGCTGCGCACCATCGGCGGCGTGCTGGCCGAAGTGCCGAACCGGCTCACGCTGGAGGGCCACACCGACGCCACGCCGTTCTCCGGCGGCCAACGCGGCTACAGCAACTGGGAGCTGTCGGCCGACCGCGCCAACGCGTCGCGCCGCGAGCTGCTCGCCGGCGGCCTGCCCGACGACCGCGTGTTGCGCGTGCAAGGGCTGGCGTCGAGCCAGCTGATGGTGCGCGACAAGCCCGACGATCCGACCAACCGCCGCATCAGCCTGGTGGTGATGACGCGCGAGGCGGAGGACGCGATCTTCCGGCCGCAATTAACGCCGCAGGCCGACGCCGAGCCGTCGATCAAGCCCGAGAAGCCGACGCTGGTCTCAAGTCAACCGGTGTTGGGCCGATAGATCAACAGCAGCGCCAGAAGTGCAGCGCGTGAAGGATTCCCGATGAGCAACCCGGCCGACCTGAAGTATCTGATCGTCGATGACTTCTCGACGATGCGCCGCATCGTGCGCGGCCTGCTCAAGGAGATGGGCTGCAACAACGCCGAAGAGGCCGAAGACGGTGCCGTCGCGCTGGCCGCGTTGAAGGCGCAGAAGTTCGACTTCGTGGTGTGCGACATCAACATGCCCAACATGAACGGCTTCGAGTTCCTCAAGGCCGTGCGCGCCGACGATTCGCTCAAGCACATCCCGGTGCTGATGGTCACCGCCGAGGCGCGCAAGGAAGACATCGTGCTCGCCGCGCAGACCGGCGCCTCGGGCTACATCGTCAAGCCGTTCACCAAGGCCACCCTCGAAGAGAAGGTGCAGAAGATCGTTCAGAAGATCGCCGCATGACTGCGTGCCCCCACGCTCACAAACGGCGTTCGCTGCCCCCCGAGGGGGCGGGTCCGGCTTGGGACGGCCCGGCGCCGGACCGAGTCCGATGCGGAACATTCGATGAAGCTCGATGACATCGCGGCACTGATGCCGCAAGAGCCGGTGACGGCCTCGCCGGAAGTGTTCCAGCAGCTGGGTGCGATCACGCGCATGCTGCACGACACCTTGCAGCAGCTCGGCGTGATGCCCAAGCTGCAGGCCGCCGCCGATGGTTTGCCCGATGCGCGCAGCCGGCTGAATTACATCGCCCACAAGACCGCGCAGGCGGCCGAGAAGGTGCTCGATTCGGTCGATCACGCCAAGTCGGAGCACCAGCAGATCAGCGCCGAGACGCAGCGGCTGGCCGCGGCGCTCACGGCCGACCCGGTGCGTGCCGTGGCCTCCGGCGCGGTGATGAACTTCGTCGGCGATGTCGAGGCCCGCACACGGCGCATCGACCAGCACCTCACCGACATCATGCTGGCGCAGGACTTTCACGACCTCACCGGCCAGGTGGTGGCCAAGGTGGTGACGCTGGCGACCGATCTCGAAGACAGCTTGCTCAAGCTGCTGATGCAGGTGGTGCCGCCCGAGCAGCGTGCGAAAGTTGACAACAGTGGGTTGCAAGGCCCGGTGGTCGACGCCAAGGGCCGCGCCGACGTGGTGAGCAACCAGGGCGAGGTCGACGACCTGCTCGCCAGCCTCGGCTTCTGAGCCGGCACTGGTTGTAAAAAGGGCTGCCCGAAGCCCGGCTTTTCGGGCTTAAGAATTCCGGACCATCGGCACGATGGCGGGACCGATTCGTCGTTCCGCCATCCATGGCCGACCAGCAAGACAAGAACTTACCCGCGTCACACCGGCGCATCCTCAAGGCGCGCGAGGACGGCCAGGTTGCGCGCTCGCGCGATCTGGCGCACCTGCTGCCGATGGCCGCCGGAGTGGCCTTGATGGTGGCGCTGGCGCCATGGGCCATCCAGGGCGCGAGCCAACTGCTGGTCGACGGCTTGCGCTTCGATGCGGCGGCCGTGCGCTCGCCGCAGGCCATGCTCGAGGCGCTGCAATCGCCGGCCCGCCGTCTGATGATGGTGGTGGTGCCGCTGGGTGCCGCGATGGCGGTGCTGGCCGTCACCGCGGCGGTGGTGTCGGGCGGCTGGAACTGGAGCTTCAAGCCGCTGATGCCGACCTTCAGCAAGCTCAATCCGCTCACCGGACTGGGCCGGCTGGTGTCCAAGCAGCACCTCGGCGACACGCTGAAGGCCGCGCTGCTGGCCATCGTGCTCGGCGTGATCGGCGGCGTGTTTCTCGCGCAGTCGATGGCGCGCTTTCACGATGCGCTGGCGATGCCGTTGCCCAGCGCGCTGTCGCACACCGCCCAGGCGTTGCTCGCCGGCGTGCTGCTGCTGCTGCTGGGCCTGGCGGTGTTCGCAGTGGTCGACGTGCCGCTGCAGCGCCACCTGTGGCTCAAGCGGCTGATGATGAGCCGCGAAGAGGCCAAGCAGGAAGTCAAGGAGCTCGAGGGCAACCTCGAGGTCAAGGCCAAGGTCAAGGCGCGCATGCGCGAGATGGCCAAGCGCCGCATGCTGGCCAACGTGCCGCAGGCCGATCTGGTGGTGATGAACCCGACCCACTATGCGGTCGCGCTCAAGTACGACGACGCCACGATGGCCGCGCCGCGCGTGATCGCCAAGGGCGCCGACCTGCTGGCCATGCGCATCCGCGACCTGGCGCGCGATGCCAAGGTGCCGGTGCTGCGCGCGCCGCCGCTGGCACGCGCGCTGTATGCGCATTGCGAGATCGACCGCGAGGTGCCGGCTGCGCTGTTCGCTGCGGTGGCGCAGGTGCTGGCCTACGTGTACCAGCTGCGTGCCGCGCTGGCCGGCAAGGCGCCGATGCCGCAGGCCGTGCCCGAGCCGCAGATCCCGCCCGGGCTCGACCCGCAGGAGGCCGCTGAATGAACGGCCCGTCCAAGTGGTTCGGCGCGCGCGCCGACACGGTGAAGGGCGTGATCGCGCCGCTGTTCATCGTGATGGTGCTGGCGATGATGGTGCTGCCGTTGCCGCCGCTGGCGCTCGACGTGCTGTTCACGTTCAACATCGCGATCGCGCTCACCGTGATGATGGTGGCCGCGCGCATGGTGCGTCCGCTCGACTTCGCCGC
>DATKJN010000307.1:0-8145 GCA_035543655.1 Burkholderiaceae bacterium
GCTCAGCAGCTTGTGCATCTGCTCGTGCGCCACCGGCTGCTGCAGGATGATCTTGCCGCTCTTGAAGTCGCAGGTCTGCTTCGGCCCGGTGGCGTGCTCGCAGACATAGCTGGTGCCGTGTTCGAACACGCGGCCCTTGCACTTGGGGCACGGGCCGAGCGAGGTCTGCGCACTGAAGTCGACCGGCTCGCCATCCTCCTGCGCACGGCGCGCTTCCTCGCCGAAATCGAACTCCAGCTTCCAGTTGCGGATCTCGTCGTCGAACACCAGCCGCAACTCGGCCGAGAACGGCCAGCCCGCCTTGGAGCGGAAGCCCTCGAGCGGACCGATCTTCTTGTCGCGCAGAAAGGCTTCGGCTTCGGCGATCTCGAAGCTGCGGCTGCCCGGAATCTTGGTGATGCTGAACTCGCAGCTCTCGCAGGCGAAGCGGCGGTAGTTCTCCTTGACGACACCGCCGCAGTTGGGGCACGGCGTGCGCAGCGTCGCGTAGTCGCCCGGAATCGTGTCGCGGTCGTACTCCTTGGCCTTGCGCACGATGCGCTGCGCCATCGCCGCCACGTCTTGCATGAACGCGTCGCGCGACAGGCGGCCATGCTCCATCTCCAGCAGCCGGTGCTCCCAGTCGCCGGTGAGCTCGGGCTTCGTCAGGTCCTCGACGTCGAGTCCGCGCAGCAAGGTCATCAGCTGGAACGCCTTCGCCGTGGCCACCAGCTCGCGGCCCTCGCGCAGCATGTACTTCTCGAAGATCAGCCCTTCGATGATCGCCGCGCGCGTGGCTGGCGTGCCGAGGCCCTTGTCGTGCATCGCGGCGCGCAGGTCGTCGTCCTCGATCAGCTTGCCCGCGCCTTCCATCGCCGACAGCAGCGTCGCCTCGGTGTAGCGCGCCGGCGGGCGTGTCTTCAGCGCCACCACGTTGACCTCGACATTGCGCACCGCTTCGTCGGGCGTCACCGGCACCAGGTTGGCGTCTTCGTCCTGCACCTCCTTGCCGTACACCGCCTGCCAGCCGGCGTTGACCAGCACGCGGCCGTTGGTCTGGAAGGTGTGCGCGGCCACGACGGTGGTGCGCGTGGTGACCAGGTACTCGGCGGGCGGGTAGAACACCGCGATGAAGCGCTTGACCACCAGGTCGTACAGCTTGGCCTCGGCCTCGCTCAGGTGCGTGGGCGTCTGCAGCGTGGGGATGATGGCGAAGTGGTCCGACACCTTGGCGTTGTCGAACACGCGCTTCATCGGCTTGACGTAGTCCGCGTTGATGGCGTGCTTGGCGTGCCGGGCCAGGTCGCGCAGCGGTCCGGGCAAGTCGCCATCGGCCAGCACCGCCATCGTCTTCTTCACGACGCTCAGATAGTCCTCGGGCAACGCACGCGAGTCGGTGCGCGGGTAGGTGAGTGCCTTGTGCTTCTCGTACAGGGCCTGCGCCAGCGACAGCGTGGTCTTGGCCGAATAGCCGAAGCGGCCGTTGGCCTCGCGCTGCAACGTGGTCAGGTCATACAGCAAGGGGCTCGACTGCGTGCTGGGCTTGCTCTCTTCGCTGACACGCCCGGTCTGGCCGCGCACCGCTTGCTCGATGGCACGCGCATCGGCCTCGTTCCACAGCCGGTCGGCGCGCGCGTCGGGATCGTCCTCGCTTTTCTTCCACTTGGCATCGATCCACTTGCCCTCGTAGGTGCCGGCCTTGGCCAGGAACGCCGCCTTCACCTCCCAGTAGTCGCGCGGCACGTGCTTGCGGATCTTCTCCTCGCGCTCGACCACGATCGACAGCGTGGGCGTCTGCACCCGGCCCACGGTGGTGAGAAAGAAGCCGCCGTCGCGCGAGTTGAACGCGGTCATCGCCCGGGTGCCGTTGATGCCCACCAGCCAGTCGGCTTCGGAGCGGCTGCGCGCCGCGTCGGCCAGGCCGTGCATCTGCTTGTCGCTGCGCAACTCGGCAAAGCCGTCGCGAATCGCCTGTGGTGTCATGCTCTGCAGCCACAAGCGACGCACCGGCTTGTTGAGCGGTTTGCCGGCTTCGGCGAACTGCAGGATGAGGCGGAAGATCAGTTCGCCTTCACGCCCCGCGTCGCACGCGTTGATCAGATCGGTCACGTCCTTGCGCTTGACCAGCTTGACCACCGCATTCAGCCGCGACTTCGAGCGGTCGATCGGCGCCAGGTCGAAATGCGGCGGCACCACCGGCAGGTGGGCAAAGCTCCACTTGCCGCGCTTGACGTCGTAGGCCTCGGGCGCCTTGATTTCCACCAGGTGGCCCACCGCCGACGTGACCACATAGCGCTCGTTCTCGAAGTGGTCGGCATGCTTCTCGAACTTGCCGGCCTCCGAGGTGAGCGCGCGCACGAGGTCCTGCGCCACGCTGGGCTTCTCCGCAATGATCAGTGACTTCGCCATGTCTTGTTCGCCATCTCTTTCGCTTCATCAGGCAACGAGCGCGGCGCTGGCGTCGCCGCACGTGCCTACAATCGCTGCCAGCCCTCGCGCGCGCGCACGCACACGCGCGCGCGCCTGATTTCAATGTACCCAATGAAAATGCCCAGCCCCAAAGCCCGCCCGTCCGCGCCCGGTTCCACCCTCAAAGCCCCCGCCCCCTCCCACAGCAACGGCAGCGCCGAATCCGGCCGCCGCATCCAGGTGCGCCAATCCGGCGTGCACGGCCGCGGGGTGTACGCGATCCGCTCGATCAAGAAGGGCGAGACCATCATCGAATACAAGGGCCAGATGATCACGTGGAAGCAGGCCGAGCGCCGCCATCCGCACAACCCGAAGGATCCGGATCACACGTTCTTCTTCCACATCGACGAAGAACACGTGATCGACGCCGCAGTCGGCGGCAACGCCGCTCGCTGGATCAACCATGCCTGCAACCCGAACTGCGAATCCGACGTCGACGAAGACAACCACCGCGTCTTCATCAAGGCGGTGCGCCACATCAAGCCGGGCGAGGAGCTGTTCTACGACTACGGCCTCGTACTCGACGAGCGCTACACCCCGAAAGTGAAGAAACAGTTCGCTTGCCGTTGCGGCGCCCGCGGCTGCCGTGGCACGATGCTCGCGCCCAAGCGCTGACGAATGAGCCCACGCCCGAAGCGGCCCGGCGGCCGCCTCCCCGTCGAGGGGGCAGCACCTGCGGACCGGCGCAGCCGAAACCGAGGTGTCCCCTCGGCGTGCAGCGGTGCATCACGCGGCGCCGAACGTTGAACCATGCAAGAGCACGCGTCCATCCAGTGGCACAGCGAAGACCTGTGGAGCGAGCTGTCGGCGCTGCTGCCCGGCTTGTCGATCGAGGTGGTGGCACGCTGCGAGTCGACCAACACCGTGCTGGTGGAGCGCGCGCGCCGCTCCGGCGGCACCGACGCGACGCCGTCGCGCCCCGGTGAACTGGAGCCGCCGGTGAGCGGCCCGATACCCCTTGCCGGCACCACCCCGCACGGCCGGCGCGCGGGCGACACGCAGCCTTGCTTGCTGGTGGCCGAACAACAAACCCGCGGTCGCGGCCGCTGGGGGCGCAGTTGGCAGTCGACTGCCGGCGCGTCGCTCACCTGCTCGCTGGCGCTGCCATTCACGCCGCCCGATTGGTCGGGGCTGTCGCTGGCGATTGGCGTGGCACTGGCCGAGGCGCTCGACCCCGACGGTGTGCGTGCCGCGCCGCACGTCGCCCTGAAGTGGCCCAACGACCTGATGTGGGTCGATGGCTCGGGCCCCGGGCGCAAGCTCGGCGGCATCCTGATCGAATCGGTGCCGGTCGGCCAGCGCCGCATGGCCGTGATCGGCGTGGGCCTCAATGTGTCCGAGCAGCCGGTCAGCGACGTCAGCACCGGCTTCGCGTGCCTGCAGGAGCTGGTGCCCGGCATCGACGCACCGGGCGCGCTCCAACGCATCGCCCGGCCGTGGATCGAGGCCGTGCTGCTGTTTCAGCGCGACGGCTTCGCGCCGTTTCGCGAGCGCTTCGAGCGCCGCGACCACCTGGCGGGCCGCACGATCACCACCACGCTGGACGATCTGCCGAGCGGCGTGGCCGAGGGCATCGATGCGGCGGGGGCGCTGCTGGTGCGCGTGGGCGGCTCGTTGCGCAGCGTGGGCGCCGGCGATGTCAGCGTGCGGCCGCAGGCGGAGCCGACGGCGTGATGCGCGCGGTGTTGGTCGCGTTGGTCGCGGCCAACCTTCTGGTGCTGGCCTGGTCGTTCAACTGGCTGCCGTTCTTTTCGCTGCCGCGCGAGCGCGAGCCCGAGCGCGTGCAGCGCCAGGTGCGTGCCGATGCGGTGCAACTGATCACGCCGAGCGCGGCCAGCGCGGCGCTGCAGGCGGCCGCCGCGCAGCGCACGCCGGGCGCAGCGATTGCCGTCGAACCTGGCGCATCGGTGTGCCTCGAGGCGGGTCCGTTCGCCGTCAGCGAAGTGGCCGCTGCCGAGCGTGCGTTGCGCGATCTGAAGCTGCCGAACCTGGAGTGGACGCAACAGCGCTCGGAGCGCGGTGGCTCGTACATCGTGTACCACGGCAAGTTCGCCGACAACGCGGCGCTGCAGCGGCGCCGCGCCGACTTGCAGCGGCAGCAGATCAACGCCGAACCGGTGGTCAGTTCGCCCGACCTCGAGCCCGGCTTGTCGTTCGGTCGATTCGACACGCGGGCCGCGGCCGACGCGGCGCTGGCGCAGGTGCAGCAGCAAGGTGTCCGGCCCTCACGCATCGTGACCATCACCTTTCCCGTGGTCGTCACGCTGCTGCGCGTGGAACGCGCCGATGGCCCGTTGGCCGCCCGCCTCACGCAACTCAACTTGCCGCCGGCGGGCTCCGGCTTCAGGCCCTGCGCAGTGGCGAACTGACACTCGGCCTGAGCGCGCGCACGGCGGTGGCGAGCAACACCAGCCAGATCCCACCCAACGCGCCACCGCCGCTGTTGCCCTCGGGATCGAGCGCGGGACTCGGCGACGCCTGTGGTGTGATGCCGGCCGCCGCCAGTTCGGCGTTGTCGAGCACTTCGGCCGCGCGAGCCGGCGCCACATAGGCCCCGGGGTCGCGCGCATAGAACAAGGCCTGCTCCGCGTCGAGCATGCCGGCGCCGCAGGTGTCGGTGGTGCACAGGCAGCTGGCCGAGTTGTCCATCGAACACACAGCCAGCCACGGCGATTGCACATGCGGCCGCGCCGACTTGCGCAGGCCGGCGATCACCTGATCGATCGACAGCTGCGGGTTGACCGACAGCATCAAGGCCACGGTGCCGGCGACGATCGGCGTCGCGAAGCTGGTGCCGAAGCTGCGCGCATAGATGGCCTCACCCGGCTCGGTGATGCCACCGTTGTAGAGGCTGAGCAGGCCACCGTCGCTGAGCAGCGGCCCGGCGCTGTCGCCGCCGACAGTGGCCAGCGTCACCTCGGGCCCGAAGTTCGAATAGCCGGCCTTGAAGCCGTCGCGGTTCAGCGCCGCCACGGCGACCACGCCGCGGCAATTGCCCGGACGCGTCACCACGCCCTGTCCGTTGCCCGCTGCGGCCACGACCACCACGCCGAGTTCGCGCAGTTCGTCGATCGCACTTTGGTAAGTGCGGCTGCACGGCTTGTGGCCGCCGAAGCTCAGATTGATCACGCGCACCGGGTTCGGGTTGCGCGGCAGCCAACCACGCTGGCCATCGCGCACCCACAGCCCTGCGGCCCAGCGCATGCCGTCGACGATGTCGGCCACTTCGGCGCCGCACTTGCCGGCCACGCGCACGGGCACGATGCGCGCATCCCAACTGACCGCGGCCACGCCCTCTTGGTTGTCGGTGCGCGCGGCGAGCATGCCGCCGACGATCGTGCCGTGCCACGAGCTGTCTTGCGATTCGCAGGTGGAGAACACATCCTGCGCGCGCTCCGACGCGCCGACCCAATCGCCCGGGTCGGTGGGATCGCTGTCGCGGCCGTCGCCATCGTTGGCCATCGCCGGGTCGCTCACCATGTCGACGCCGGGCAGCCAGCGGCCCTGCAATTCGGGATGCGCGGTGACGCCGGTATCGAGCACGGCCACCGGGACCGACGGACTGCCGTTGTTCCACGTCCACGCCTGCTGAAATCCCGGCACGCCGCGCAGCCGCATGTCGATGCTGAGCGCATCGGTGCCGCCCGCGGGCTGCAGCCACCATTGGCCAACGGTGCCCGGGAAGAACGGATCGCTCGGCGTGGTGCTCTGATGCAGCGGCTCGCGATCGTTCGGCTCGGCCCACGCGACTTCGGGCGACGCGCGCAGCTTCGCAAGCATGCCGTCGATCTCGCTGGCCGCCAACGAACGGCCGAAGTCCAACACATGGGCGGCGCGGCCTTGTGGACGCACCTTGGCACCATCGGCACCGGCCAGCTGGACCACGCGCTGCAGCCGCTGGCGCTGAACCGCCAACCCATCGTCGCGGCCGCCCTGCAGCGCCGCCTCGCGCGCTGCGTCGAGATGCTGGGGTGCGTCCTTCAGTTCGACGATGAAGCCGCGCGGCGCCGCCGCGTGTGCCGTTGCCGCGATCCAGCAAGTGGCCGCGGCAATCCCGGCGAGGGCGGCGCGCAGGCCGGCGCGAGGCAGTCGGAGCATGGCGGGCGATAGCGCCCGCGTCATCTGCCCAGGGGGCCACGCCGCCACGCCCCATCGACGCATTGCACGCGCGCGATGGGCGACTCGATTGGAGTGCTGACGACGGTTGAGGCCACGGAATTCACCGAGGCCGCAGTATCAGCAGCGTGCCTGTAACCGAACACCCGCAAACAAGCGGGTCACGTGGCGCAGCGGCCACAGCGGCCGCTGCGGTGCCAACTGCTCAACGCAGCGGACGCCGTGAAACCGCGATGTAGCTTACAGACTGCGGCGCGGACGCAGCACCGCCACCGCGACACCCAGCGCGAACAGCCACGGCCAAGAGAGCGAGCCGCCGCCGCCATTCGAAGGATTGGACGCGTTGCCGTTGTCGACCGGCAGCGGCACCGCCACCGTCACCCGCAAGTCAACCGTGTCGCTGAAGTTGCCGCTGTCGGTGGCACGCAGACGAACCGTGAAGGCGCCCGCTCCCGTCGTGGTCACGTCCGCAGTGGACGCATTGGTCGTGACGCCCAACGTGGCGATGCCACCACCATCGACCATCGTCCATTCGTAGGCTGTGATGGTGCGACCACTGGAGGGCACCGATGCAGAGGCATCGAGCGTGACCGACTCGGTCGGCGCGGGCACGGCCGGTGTGGCGACTGCGACCGCTTGTGACGTGGCCGGCGCACCCGCAGCCGCAACGGCCGCCGCGACATCCAGCATGCCGGCGCCGCAGGTCGCGGTGGTGCAGTAGCACTCGTCTTGCACCGCACCCGTGGGCGCCTGGCACATCACAATGTTTGGCGAACCGCCGGTGGTCGGAAAGGCACGCGACGAACTGCGCAGCGCAGCCCGCAACTGGGCGGGGGTCAACGTCGGATTCACCGACAACATCAACCCGGCCGCGCCGGCCACCAGCGGCGCCGAGAAGCTGGTGCCGACCGAGAAGTTGTTGTCGCCGTCGCTGAAGGTGTTGGCGCCCGGCACGGTGGCACCTGCGTTGGTGGCCGTCAGGATCGGGTAGAGGCAGGTGCCGAAGGTATTGACGCAATTGCCGCCTGGGGCAGACAGCGCGATCTCCGTGCCGACGTCGGAGAAACCCACTTTCGTGCCGGTGTGGCGCAGGCCGCCGACGCCGATCGCTCCGAGGCAGTTGGCCGGCTTGCCCACTGCGCGACCGACGTCGTTGCCCGCCGACACCACCACGCTGACCCCTGCTGCGATGACGTCTGCCACCGCCGCCTCGTACAACGTTCCTGCGCAGGCACCGGGCGAGCCCAGGCTCAGGTTCATCACCTTGGCCGGCGTTGGATTCGGCACCGGCGTGCTCGAAATGCCCGCGGCCCAGCGCATGCCGGCGATCACGTCCGAGATGAAGCCACCGCATTTGCCCAGGACCCGGACGGGCAGGACCCGCACGTTGCGGCCCACGCTCGCCATGCCGAAGCTGTTGTTGGTGGCCGCGCCCACCAACGCCGCGGTCTGTGTGCCGTGCCACGAGCTGTCACCGACTTCGCAGCCCTCCAAGGGTCCACCGGCTTGGTCGGACTCGGCCTGCGTCACCCAATCGCCGGGATCGGACGGGTCCGGGTCGACGCCGTTGCCATCGTTGGC
>DATKJN010000308.1:0-3924 GCA_035543655.1 Burkholderiaceae bacterium
GCTGTGCGCGGCCGCCTCTTCAAGCCACACCGGGTCCTGCGCGATCGTCAGTGCGGCGCGCAGCGCCGGGGTGGCGCGCTCGGACTTGCTGCTCATGAAGCCGATCGGCGTGCTGACGGTGGGCTCCACCAGCGGCCGCGCCAGCAGGTCGGCCACGTTCAACACCGATCGCACCAGCGCGCCCGGCAGCACGGCGGCCACGTCGCCCGCCGCCAGTGCCGTCAGCAGCGCCAGCACCGAGTTGGTTTCCAAGGTCGCGTTCACCTCGGCGCCGGCCTCGCGAAAGGCCTGGTCGACGATGGTGCGGTTGTGCATGTCCGGCGTGAGCAGGGTCAACGGCAACGTGCTGGCCTCGCGCCAACCGATCGGAGCGCCCACGCGCAACGCGCCGGCGCTGCCCGGCGCGCGCTGCACCACGTAGTACGCCTCGGCGTATTGGGGCCACACCTGCATCGCGCGCGCGCCGACCTCGGTGCGGCCGGTGTAGCCCAGCCCGACATCGAGCGACAGGTTCTCGATGCCGGCCTCGATCTCCTGCGAGCTGAGCGAGCGCACCACTGGCGCCAGCCCGCCGTGGCGCTCGCGCACACGCAGCGCGAAGCGGGTGGCGATCGTCATCGCGGTCGGCACGGCGCCGATCTGCAGCCGGCCGCGCGGCGCCTCTTCGCGGCTGTGCAGTTCCTGGCGCATCGCCTCGGCCTCGCGCAGCAGGCGGTGCGCATGGGCCAGCACCACCTCGCCTTCGGCGGTGAGGCCCTCGTACTGGCGCGAACGTCGCACCACCGGCACACCGAGTTCGGTCTCCAGCGCGCGAATCGCGTTGCTCAAGGCCGGCTGCGTGATGCGGCAGGCCATCGCCGCGCGGCCGAAATGGCGGTGCTGGTCAAGCGCGGCGAGGTAGCGCAGGGCTTCCAGCAGGTTCATCGACACGCGGCGCCGGGCCGCCCCAAGCCGCGTGAGCCCCCGCGGGGGGCAGCCAACGAGGTGAGCGTGGGGGCCACGGCAGTCGTTATGTGTTCTTCGACACCGTGATGGTCGGGAACTTGGCGCTGAAGTCGCGCGCCTTGCCGGCGATCGCCACCGCGACGCGGCGCGCCACGGTCTTGTAGATCTGCGCGATCTCGCCATCGGGTTCGGCCACCACCGTGGGATGGCCCGAATCGGCCTGTTCGCGGATCGACAGGTTCAGCGGCAGCGCGCCGAGATAATCGACCTTGTACTGCTCGGCCATGCGCTTGCCGCCGTCGGCGCCGAAGATGTGTTCGGTGTGGCCGCAGTTCGGGCACACGTAGACGCTCATGTTCTCGACGATGCCGAGAATCGGCACGCTGACCTTCTCGAACATCGTCAAGCCCTTCTTGGCGTCGAGCAGCGCGATGTCCTGCGGCGTCGTCACGATCACCACGCCGGTGAGCGGCACGCGCTGAGTCAGCGTGAGCGCGATGTCGCCGGTGCCCGGCGGCATGTCGACGATCAGGTAGTCGAGATCGCCCCAGTTGGTCTGGCGCAGCAACTGGTCGAGTGCCTGGGTGACCATCGGACCGCGCCAGATCATGGCCTGGTCGGGCTCGACCAGGAAACCGATCGACATGACCTGCACGCCGTAGTTCTCCATCGGCTCGATGGTCTTGCCGTCCTCGCTCTCCGGCCGACCCTCCAGCCCCATCATCATCGGCTGGCTCGGGCCGTAGATGTCGGCATCGAGGATGCCGACCTTGGCGCCCTCGGCGGCCAATGCGAGCGCGAGATTGACGGTGGTCGTGCTCTTGCCGACACCGCCCTTGCCCGAAGCCACCGCGAGGATGTTCTTCACCTTGGGCAGCAGCTGCACGCCGCGCTGCACCGCGTGGGCAATGATCTTGCTGTGCAAGTTGACGCTGGCGTTGGCCACGCCTTCGACCTTGCGCGCCGCCGCAATCAGCGACGCACGCAGCGACGCCATCTGGCTCTTCGCCGGGTAGCCGAGCTCGACATCGAATGACACGTCGCCACCATCGATGCGCAGGTTCTTGACCTGCTTGGTCGAGACGAAGTCTTGCCCAGTGTTGGGGTCGACCACGCCCTTCAAGGCCTCAAGCAGATTGGATTCGGTGACGGCAGCCATAGACGCCTTCGGGCGTTGCAACAGAGGCAGGCAGTCTAGCGCCAGCGCCGTGGTCCCCTTCGGTGCGGCAGTTGCGACGCGAACGATGCTATTTGCGCAGCACCTCGACGCGATCCACCACGCCACGGGCGAGTGGCTGCAGGCCGCGCTCCGACAGGCGTGCATCGGCCTCGGCATCGCCACGCAGCTGCGCCTCGAGAAACAACAACGTCGCGGCGCGCGCGATCGGCTGCACGTCGGCACGCGAGCGCGAGGGCAGGCTGCTGCGTTTGGAGCCAGCCGAGTCGGAGAACGACAGGTGGTCGGCATTGGCCAGCCAGACGAACACCTTGCGGCCCGGCGGCACCAACTCGAAGAACCGCCTGCGGTTGGCCGGGGAGGCGCCCTGCTGCTCGTCGCGCGAACCGCTGATGCCGAGCACCGCGCGATCGACGCTGGCAAAGCTGTCGTCGCGGAAGAACGGCTCGCCGGGCCCTTGCGGTGACAGCGCAACGCAGGCCTTCACGCGCGCGTCGCGCAAATCGGGCCCGAGCCCTGCACGCGGCTCGACAGGCGGCACCAGCCAGTCGAGTGCAGGGCGCGCGCCGCACAGCGCCAGCGCGGTGTAGGCGCCGAACGAATGGCCCATCACCGCCACGCGCGACAGGTCGAGCGTGCCGGCGAGTTCGGCGTGCTGCTGGTTCCAGCGTGCCGCCTGGTCGAGTGCGAAGCCGACGTCGCGCGGACGGCCCAGCACCTCGCTCGCATCGCGCGTCATCGCCCGCATGTTGGCGCCGAAACGCATGCCCTTGCGCATGCGCTCGGTGTTGCTCGCCACATGCTCCAGCGCCAGCACCACATAGCCGTGGCTCGCCAAGTGGCGCGCCTGCGCATGGTTGGAGTCCCAGTTGCCGCCGGCGCCGTGCGACAGCACCACCACCGGAAACGGCCCGGTCCACGATGGCAAGTGCACCTTGATCGGCACGCGCCGGTCGCCGCGCGCGCGATCGACCAGGTCGGCAAACTCGATCGTGCGCGTGGTCAACGGCCCATCGGCCTGCGGCTGCAACAAGGCGGCCGCGGCGTGCGCGGACACCGCGGCGGACCACAGCGCGGCCGCCAGCGCGGCGCGGGCGCCGCCGCGCCGTGAGCGCACGCCCGTGGCCCGCATGCTCACACCTTCAGTGCGCGATACAGGTCGGGTGTGCCCAAAGTGCGGTCGAGGTACTGGAACGTGCCGCCGCTTTGCACCTCGCGCGCCGCGTCGGCGAGCGCGGTCATCGCGGCGCGATACAGCGAGGTGGCCAGGCTGATGCGCTTGACACCCACCGCTTGCAGCTCGGCCACGCTGAACGACTTGCCGCGGATGCCGGCCATGAAATTGAACGGCTTCTTCAGCGCCGCGCACACACGCCGGGCCGCGTCGAGGTCGGGCAAACCAGGCGCCATCAGCACATCGGCGCCAGCGCGTTCGAACGCCTGCAGGCGGGCGATGGTGTCGTCGAGATTCGGGTTGCCGCGCAGGAAGTTCTCGCAGCGCGCCGTCAAGGTGAAGTGAAATGGCAACGCGCGCGCCGCCTGCACCGCAGCCTCGATGCGCAGCAAGGCCTGATCCATTGGGTAAAGCGCTTCGCCGCTGAAGTCTTCGATCGAGCCACCCACAAGCCCGGACGCGGCCGCCAACCGGATCGTCTCGGCCACCTGCGACGGTTCGTGGCCGAAGCCGTTTTCCAGATCGCCGGAAACCGGCACATCGCAGGCCTCGGACACGGCATGGGCGCACGCCAGTGCCTCGTCGCGCGACAGCGCGCCGTCGCGACGTCCGAGCACGCCCGCCGTCG
>DATKJN010000309.1:0-2957 GCA_035543655.1 Burkholderiaceae bacterium
GCAGTCCACGCATGGCTACGCCATCCAGCAAAGTGCCGGGCTGATCAAGCTCGACGCGATGGAGAACCCGTTTCGCCTGCCGCTGCCGCTGCAGCGCGAACTGGGCGAGCGGCTGTCGCGCGTGGCGATCAACCGCTATCCGGTGCAGAGCACGGCCGACGTCGTGGCGGCGCTGTCGCGCCATGTCGAGCTGCCCAGAGGTTGCAAGCTGATGCTGGGCAACGGCTCCGATGAGTTGATCGACATGCTCTCGGTCGCCTGCAACGTGGCCGGCGCCTCGATCCTCGCGCCCGAGCCCGGCTTCGTGATGTACCGGATGTCGGCGCAGCTGCGTGGCCTGCGCTTCATCGGCGTGCCGCTGACCACGGATTTCGAGCTCGATGGCAACGCGATGCTCGCCGCGATCGAGCGCGAGCGGCCGGCGCTCACCTACATCGCCTACCCGAACAACCCCACCTGCAACCTGTGGGACGACGCGGTGATCGACCAGGTCGTGGCAGCGATCGGCGCGCAGAACGGTTTGGTGGTGTTCGACGAGGCCTACCAGCCGTTCTCGTCGCGCACCTGGATGCAGCGCATGGCCGCACACGACCATGTGCTGGTGATGCGCACGCTCAGCAAGTTCGGCCTGGCTGGCGTGCGCCTGGGTTACTTGTGCGGCCGGGCGGCGCTGATCGACGAGGTCGAGAAGGTGCGCCCGCCGTACAACATCAGCGTGTTGAACGCCGAAGCGACGCTGTTCGCGCTCGACCATGCCGACGAATACGCGCGCCAGGCGGCCGTGCTGCGCGGTGAGCGCGAGCGTCTGCAGGCGGCCTTTCGCGCCATGCCCGGCGTGCGCGCCTATCCGAGCGAAGCCAACATGATCCTGGTGCGCGTGCCCGACGCCCAGCGTGCGTTCGACGGCATGAAGGCGCGCGGCGTGCTCGTCAAGAATATCGGTGCGGCGCTCGGCCATCCGCTGCTCGCCAACTGCCTGCGCCTCACGGTGGGCGCGCCGGAGGAGAACACACAGATGATCGATGCCTTGAAAGCGAGCCTCTAGATGGCCACTCCACGCACCGCCGACGTCACGCGCAACACCAAGGAAACGCAGATCCGCGTGCAGGTCAACCTCGACGGCAGCGGCCAGGCCCAACTCGGCACGGGCATCGGGTTCTTCGACCACATGCTCGATCAGGTGGCACGCCACGGGCTGATCGACCTGACTGTCGACGCCAAGGGGGACCTGCACATCGATGGCCACCACATGGTCGAGGATGTCGGCATCACGCTCGGCATGGCGGTGGCCAAGGCGGTCGGCGACAAGGCCGGCATCACGCGCTACGGCCACGCCTACGTGCCGCTCGACGAGGCGCTGTCGCGTGTGGTGATCGACTTCTCGGGCCGGCCCGGGCTGCACATGCGCGTGCCGTTCAAGGCGGCGATGGTCGGCGGCTTCGACACGCAGCTCGCTTACGAGTTTTTTCAGGGCTTCGCCAACCATGCGCTGGTCACGCTGCACATCGACAACCTGCACGGCGACAACGCCCACCACCAGTGCGAGACCGTGTTCAAGGCGTTCGCGCGCGCGTTGCGCATGGCGCTGGCGCCCGACCCGCGCAGCGCCGGCGTGGTGCCGTCGACAAAGGGCAGCCTGTAGGCTCAGGCTATGGCGCGGCGCGTTGCGGTGGTCGACTACGGCATGGGCAACCTGCGCTCCGTGTGGCAGGCGCTCGTGCACGCGGCGCGCGGCAGCGACTGCGAGGTCATCGTCTCGGCCAAGCCCGAGGAGGTGGCCGCGGCCGAACGGGTGGTGCTGCCGGGGCAGGGCGCGATGCGCGACTGCATGCGCGAGCTGGCCGCCACCGGGCTGCAGCAGGCGGTGCTCGATGCGGCGCGCAGCAAGCCGCTGATGGGCGTGTGCGTCGGCATGCAGATGCTGCTGGATCACAGCGAGGAGCAGGACACGCCGGGCCTGGGCCTCGTGCCCGGCCGGGTGGTCAAGTTCAACCTCGAGGGGCGGCGTCAGCCGGATGGCAGCCACTACAAACTGCCGCAAATGGGCTGGAACCGAGTGCGCCAGCGTCGGGAGGGCGCGTCACATTCGCTGTGGCGCGACGTGCCAGATGAGAGCTACTTCTATTTCCTCCACAGCTACTACGCGCTACCGTCGGACGAATGCCACAGCGCGGCGGACAGCGAATATGGCGGGCGCTTTACCTGCGCGGTCGCGCGCGATAACATTTTTGCCACCCAGTTCCACCCAGAGAAGAGCGCCACCCACGGTCTGACCCTCTACCGGAACTTTCTCGCCTGGACGCCCTGACAGCGCGGCGGCCCACTCATCGAGGGGCCGCGCCAGCAGACGACGCAACGGCCACAACAACCAACCCACCGCTTGAAGCGAGCCCCCTGCATCCGCTCGGACGAGCCATGCTGCTGATTCCCGCGATCGATCTCAAAGACGGCAAGTGTGTCCGCCTTGAACAAGGCGACATGAAGACCGCCACCACGTTCGGCGACAACCCGGCGGCGATGGCACGGCGCTGGCTCGATGCCGGCGCGCGCCGGCTCCATTTGGTCGACCTCAATGGCGCCTTTGCCGGCAAGCCGGTCAACGAAGCGGCGGTGAAGGCGATCGTGCGCGAAGTTGGCGACCAGATCCCGGTGCAGATGGGCGGCGGGCTGCGCGATCTCGACACCATCGAGCGCTACCTCGACGACGGCCTGAGCTACGTGATCATCGGCACCGCGGCGGTCAAGAATCCTGGCTTCCTGAAAGACGCCTGCAGCGCTTTCGGTGGCCACGTGATCGTCGGCCTCGATGCCAAGGACGGCAAGGTCGCAACCGATGGCTGGAGCAAGCTCACCGGCCACGAAGTGATCGACCTGGCGAAGAAGTTCGAGGACTACGGCGTCGAGGCGGTCGTCTACACCGACATCGGTCGCGACGGCATGCTGACCGGCGTGAACAT
>DATKJN010000310.1:0-2891 GCA_035543655.1 Burkholderiaceae bacterium
CTGGAACGCGCGCGCTGCCAGGTGATCGTGCGGCTGATGCGCCACGACGAGCGGCTGACGCAACGCACCGAAGATGCCGCGCTCGACTTGTTCGCACTGCAGCGCGTGCGCAATGCCGCCGAGCGCGTGGAGCAGGTGCGCGCGATCACCGGCGAGCAGGTGCGCGACGCGTTTGCGCGCATGCAGCTCGCCGGCGCGTCGGTGGCGCTCACCGGCAGCGTGGGGCGCGCCGGCACGCAGCGTGTTCGCGAGGCGATCGGCGGCTGAGCCGTCAGTCGGTGCGCTCGATCATGTTGAGCAGGAACTCCGCCGCCGGTCGGCCCGAGCCGGCTGCCTGCAGCAGATAACGCTTGGCGCGCTCGGTGTCGCGCCGCACCTGCAGACCGTACATGGTTTCGCCGGCCAGCAGCATGAAGCCGGCGCATTCGGCCGCTTCGGCGTCGCGCGCCGCTGCCAGGCGTTCGAACAGCGCCAGCGAGCGGCGGTACTGACCTTGGTGGTAGGCCTGCTGCGCGTCGGCCAGCGCGGGCAAGGCTTCGGCCACGGCGGCGTGCGTGGCAAGACAAGCAACCGCAAGCGCGGCAAGGCGGGTTCTGATCATGGTTCACTCCCTGTGGCAGGACCGCACAGCGCGCGCTCACAGTCGGCACGCCGCAAAGGCCCATTTCGAGTTCCACGCACGGCCGCAGCAAGGCCGGACGCCGATCCGCTCGGGCATGGGTAAAAAATCGGCACGCGTTGTCGAAACCCCGGCCCCTGAGCCGTCATGGGTGGAGGCGCGCGGTTTGCCCGCGCTGCCGACACCGGACCGTCAACCCATAAAGGAGCCCATACCATGCCCGAAAGAGCCGTGAAACCCATTCCCGACGGCATGCGGTCGCTGACGCCGCACATCGTGTGCGCCGGCGCCGCCGATGCGATCGAGTTCTACAAGAAGGCCTTCAACGCCAAGGAGGAAGGCCGCATGCCCGGTCCCGACGGCAAGTTGATCCACGCGATGGTGCGCATTGGCGACTCGGCGCTGATGCTGGTCGACGAGATGCCGCAGTGGGGCGCGCTCGGCCCCAAATCGCTGAAAGGCTCGCCGGTCACGATCCATCTTTACGTCGAGGACGTCGATGCCACCGTGGCGCAAGCGGTGAAGGCCGGCGCGAAGGTCACGATGCCGGTCGACGATGCGTTCTGGGGCGACCGCTATGGCCAGCTCGAGGACCCGTTCGGCCACAAGTGGTCGGTGGCCACGCACATGCGCGACCTCACCCACGAGCAGATCGTCGAAGGCATGAAGGCTATGGATCCCAATTGCGGCTGAGCCGGCTGCGCCGGCATCGCCGCGCCCGGTCGGGCTCTGGCATGCTGGCACGCACATGAGTTCACCCTCTTCCACCGCTCGCGCCACACGGCGCGAGTGGATCGGCCTGGCCGTGATCGCGCTGCCGTGCATGGTCTACGCGATGGACCTCACGGTGCTCAACCTCGCGCTGCCGGCCATCAGCACCGAGTTGCAACCGTCGAGTGCGCAGTTGCTGTGGATCATCGATGTGTACGGATTCATGGTCGCCGGCTTCCTGATCACGATGGGCACGCTCGGCGACCGCATCGGCCGGCGCAAGCTGTTGCTGATCGGCGCCGCGGCGTTCGGCCTGGCATCGACCGTTGCGGCGTTCGCCAAGAGCGCCGAGATGCTGATCGTGTTGCGGGCGCTGTTGGGCATCGCCGGCGCGACGCTGGCGCCATCGACGATGTCACTCATCCGCAACATGTTTCACGACGAGCACCAGCGCCAGTTCGCGATCGGCGTGTGGATCGCGAGCTTTTCGATCGGCGGCGCGATCGGCCCGCTGGTCGGCGGCGTGGTGCTGCAGTGGTTCCACTGGGGCTCGGTGTTCCTCGTCGCGGTGCCGGTGATGGTGCTGCTGTTGCTGCTCGGACCGATGCTGCTGCCCGAATACAAGGATCCCGACGCCGGCCGGCTCGACCCGTTGAGCGTGGCGCTGTCCCTGGTGGCGGTGCTGAGCACGATCTATGGTTTGAAGCGGCTGGCCGAACACGGCTTGCACTGGCCGGCGGCGGCCTTCGTGCTGCTTGGCGTGGTGGTCGGCACCTTGTTCGTCAGGCGCCAGGCGCAACTGCCCTATCCGTTGATGGACCTGAAACTGTTCCGCCAGCCGCGCTTCAGCGCCGCCATCGCGGCCTATGCGCTGTCGTGCCTGGCGATGTTCGGCATGTACATCTTCATCACGCAGTTCCTGCAGTTGGTGCTCGGGCTGTCGCCGCTGATGGCCGGGCTGGCGACCGTGCCTTGGTCGTTGTGCTTCGTGTTCGGCTCGTTGGCGGCGCCGCGGCTGTCGCGCAGCGTGTCGCCGCTGGCGATCCTGGTGGGCGGGCTCGTCACCAGCGCGGCCGGTTTCGCGCTGCTCGCGCTGGCCGATGGCCCTCACGCGCTCGCGCTGTTGATCGCCAGCACGGTCATCATGAGCCTCGGCATGGCGCCGGTGATCACCATCGGCAACGAGATGATCATCACCGCGGCGCCGCCGGAACGCGCGGGTGCCGCGTCGGCGCTGTCGGAAACCAGCGCCGAATTTGGCGGCGCGATGGGCATCGCAGTGTTCGGCAGCCTGGGCACGGTGCTGTACCGCCACCTGCTGTCGAGCGACTTGCCCGCCGGCGTGGCGCCCGACGTAGCGGCTGCGGCAATGGCCACGCTCGGCGGCGCGGTGGCCGCTGCCCAGGCCAACCCGGGGCCGACCGGTGATGCCCTGCTCAACGCATCGCGGGCCGCGTTCACCGCTTCGATGCAGTTCACCTCGGTGCTGGCGATGCTGATCGTGGTGGCCGCCAGCGTGGTGTCGGCCCGCATCCTGCGCAACGGCAGTGGCAGGGCGGCA
>DATKJN010000311.1:0-2701 GCA_035543655.1 Burkholderiaceae bacterium
ACCGCCTGCACCAGGGCCTCCTGGTCGCCGAGCGACCGGATCTGCTGCTCGACGCGGGCCGACCCGCGATCGAGTTCGTCGAGCCGGCCTTCGAGCGCCGACACCTTCTCCTGCCCGTTCAACACCTGCGCGCAGCGCTGATCGAGCTGTCGCGTCATCGCCTCGGCGCGCTGGATGCGGTCTTCGGCGGTTTCGGTCTGAGCCACCGCGTCGTGCTGGGCGGCTTGCACGCGCGCCAACTCGGAAATCAGCGATTCTTTCAGCGCCGTGGCGCGATCCAGGTCCGCGCTCACGCCCCGGGCCTGCTGCAGCCGCTCGGTGCACGCGGCCGACAACGCCTTGCCCTGCTCGACGAGCTCCAGCAGCTGCGCGCGTTGTGCATGCACCGCCGCCTCGTCGGTCTGCACGCTCTGCACGAGCTGCTGACAGCGCTCGACCTGCTCCAGCAACGTGGCCATCTGCCCATCCAACGGCAGCACGCGCGACTGCAGCGCGGTCACGCCGTCGAGCCTTTGTTGCGCATCGAGCAGCTGCGTCATCAGCGTGTCGCACTGCGTCTTCACGCCCTCGACCTCGGCGCGGCGCACCAGCTGGTCGGCCAGCTTCTCGCCCACCTCGGCCGTCACTTTGTGCAGGCCGTTGACGCGCTGCTCGAGCGTCTCGACGAACTGCATGCGTCCGCCCACGCGCTCCAGCCGTGCGTCGAGCTCTTGGGTCAGCTCGTTCAAGCGGGCGGCCGACTGGTTGCCGGCATCGACCAGCGCCAGCTTGGCCAACACGGACTGGATGCGGGTGTCGAGTTCGGGAACCCGGCTCATCATCGCGGCGGCGCGTTCGCCAAAGCTGTCGAGCGCGGCGCGGTCCACCGCCAGCCGGTCGCGCAGCAACGCCGCTTCGGCATGCGCCTGGTGGAACTCGGTGAGTGCACGCCGCATCGCGTCGATCTCTTTCTGCGCCTGCAGCAGGCTGTCGTGCTGCGCGGCGGTGCGCTGCCCCAGCGCCTCGACCTGCGCCAGGTTCGCAGTCAACGCCTCGAGTGCCGCGTGCCGCCCCGACAGCTCGTCGGCCCTGGCCGACCACGCGCCGAAAGCCTTGCTCACCGCATCGGCCTTGCGCTCCATCGACATCAGCGTGTCCTGCTTGGCCATCAGGCCCTTGACGCTGGCCTGCGTGTCGCCCACCGCGCGCGCCATCGCCTGCAGGCGCTGGTCGAAGGCATCGATCTCCTCCTTCTCGATCGTGAGGCGCTCCACGTTGGCGCGAAGCTGCTCCGACAGCGCGCTGCCCTGTGCCTCCACACGCGCGGCTTCGCGCAGGAATTCGTCGCGCCCGGCGTTGGCCGCCGTGAGCTCCTGCGCGGTGGCGCGTGCCAGCGCCTCCATGCGACCGATCGTCTGCTCGGCCTGCCGCATCTGCTCGCCACCCTGCGCCAGGCGCTCGATCTGCGCATCCATGCTCCATACCATCTCGTTCAGGCGCGTGGCCTCGACGACGGCACGCTCCACCGTCTGCTTCTGCGTTTCGAGCGCCTTGGTCTTGTGCGACACGTGTTCGGCGAGCGCGTTGAGCGCGTTGAGCCGTTGCTCGGTGCCCTCGCTCAGCTCCTGCAGGCGGGCGAACGCCAGCAGCTTCTGGTCGATGCCCTGCACGGCTGCGGTGGCGGCGGCCGCATCGTCGCGCGCCGCACGCGCGCCCTCGCGAATGCCCTGCAGCTCCTGCTGCAGTTGCGACTCGGAGCGCCGCAGCGCCTCCAGCTCACCCTTGAGCGCGATGATGGTCTCGGCCGAACGGGCCACGTCGGCCGTCGCCTGGCGCAGGCGAGTGCGCAACTCCTCCAACTGCTCGCCCTCCTGGCGCAGCGCCGTGATGCTGTCGCGCGCCTCGAGCGTGCGGGCGTCGCCTTCGGAATGCAAACGCGCCAGCATCAGCGCCAGCGCTTCACGCTCCTCGCTGGCCCGGGTCACCAGGTCGCGAAGTTCATCTTGGGACTGCTTGCGGCCGGAGCCGTTCTTGAAGATCGTGTCGAGCATGGCAATGTGACTCCGCGAGGTTGCCCGCATCGTGCCGCCGCTGCGCGTGTTACCGCTGTGATGTATTGCCCCGGCATCGGCGCGCGCAGACGAGCGGAGGCGCCGGTTGCCGACGATGCGTCTTGCAACACTGTGACCACCACGGTTCGTGTGGAGGATGCCGGTTGACACACCGCGAGCGTGCGCGTCGGATCACGGAATGATCGGATTCGACGGCTTCAGCAGCAGCTCGGTTGCGACCGCTCGAG
The DNA here is from genome assembly GCA_035543655.1 of Burkholderiaceae bacterium. Classification (GTDB taxonomy): domain Bacteria; phylum Pseudomonadota; class Gammaproteobacteria; order Burkholderiales; family Burkholderiaceae_C; genus JAEUPI01. Next base: position 2,279 of record DATKJN010000311.1, read on the forward strand.
TGCTGCGCACAGGTTACGGCATGCAGACATCCCCAGCGCAGGGAGCACGCTGCCGGGCATCGCCCGGCCAAGCATCGACAACTACTTCAGCAGTTCGGCAAAGGCAGGCATGCGCACAGCCTTGCCCACCAAGTTCTGAACCGCGCGCGAGTCGGCTTCTGCGGTGTTGCGACACGCTTCGTTGGCGACGAATCCGCTATTGAACTCGTAGTACTCGCTGACATCCACCTTCTTGCCGTTGGACGAGTCGAGCGCCAGATCGATTTGCCAATAACCGCCCGTGAGTCCCTTCGATGACGAGAACTCGAGTTTGGTGACTCGCCCACCCACGCTGACGCGCGGAGCCGATTGGGCATAGGCGCCGGCAATCTTGAGCTCGTCCTCGAAGGCCTTCTGGATGTATTGCGTGTGCGTGAGATTGTC
>DATKJN010000312.1:0-3482 GCA_035543655.1 Burkholderiaceae bacterium
GTGATCCCGGCGCACCTGGCCGACGAGATCGCCGACGAGGCCACCGAGATGACTGCGTTCGAAGACTTCGTGACCGAAAGGGTTCAGGAAGGCCAGTCGATCCTGGGGCTGTATCCTCCGACCGACGAGCGCAGTCGCGACGCGTTCGCTGCCTGGCGCAAGGCCAAGGGGCGCTGACCTCGCGACCACTCCCGCGGTCGTCACCGGATCGAACCAAGGAGATGACCGATGGGTGTGTATGTCGATGGCTACGTCGTGCCGGTGCCCAAGAAGCGCCTCGCGGTGTATCGCAAGCTGGCGCGCAAGGCCGGCAAGGTGTGGATGGAACACGGCGCGCTCGCGGTCCAGGAGAACGTGGCCGATGACGTCAAGAAGGGCAAGTGGACCTCGTTCCCGCGCTCGGTGAAGCTGAAGAAGGGCGAGGTGGTGGTGTTCTCGTGGATCGTCTTCAAGTCGCGCCAGCAACGCGACAAGGTGAATGCCAAGGTCATGAAGGACCCGCGGCTCGAGAAGATGATGGACCCCAAGAACCCGCCGTTCGACGGCAAGCGCATGTTCTGGGGCGGGTTCAAGGAGTTGGTGAAGCTGTGAACGCCGCGGCGCGCTGGGGCGTGTTCGTGCTGCTGTTGCTCGGATTCATCCTGGTGCCGTTCGTGCTGCTCGAGGGCCGCATGAACGAATGGGTCCAGGCCACGCTGCAGTCCAAGACTTCGGTCGCCTGGATCACGCTGGCGGTGATCGGCTTTCTGCTGGCCGACATCGTGCTGCCGGTGCCGTCGAGCTTCGTGCTGAGCACGACCGGATTTCTGTTGGGGCTCGGCGTCGGCACTGCGGTGTGCTTCGTCGGGCTGACCTGCGCCTCGCTGGCCGGCTATGCGCTCGGGCGGTATGCCGGCGGGCCGCTGACGCAGCGCATCGTCGGGCGCGCGCAACTCGAGCGCTTCACCCACCTGTCGCAGCGCCATGGCGACGTGTGGCTGGTGGCGTTTCGCGCGATGCCGGTGTTGGCCGAGGCGACCACCATCCTGGCCGGCATCACGCGCATGCCGCTGGCGCGCTTCGTCGCCGTGGTGTCGATCGGCAATGCCGTCGTTGCGCTCGTCTACGCCTGGATCGGCGCGGTGTCGGCCAGCCAGTCGTCGTTCCTGTTCGCGTCGGTCGCATCGATCGTGCTGCCGGTCATCATCGTGTGGTCGATGCGCCGCGTGGCGCGTCCGAGCGCGGTGGCTTGAAGGAGAACCGCCCATGCCAAGACCCACCCCCGCACCGGTCACGCCCGACCAGTTGCCCGACCTGGCGCGTGCGGTGCTCAAGGCCGATCGGTTTCCGATCCTCGCCACTGTCGATGGCGACCAGCCGCGCGCGCGCCCGATCACCTGCACCTGGACCGACGGCTTCACCGTCTACTTCGCCAACCTGAAGCGCTTTCACAAGACGCAGGAGATCGCCGCCAATGCCAAGGTCGAGCTGTGCTTCCTCGACAAGAACGACGATCAGGTGCGCCTCACCGGCACGGCCGAGCTGGTGACCGATCGGGCAACTCAGGAAGAAGCCTTCCAGCGCGACGCGTTGCTGCGCCAGTACCTGAAGAGCCCCGACAACCCGGAGTTCACGCTGTACCGTGTGCGGCCCGCGCGCGTGCGCTTCATGCGCGAGTGGGCGCTCGACTATTTCGAAGTGCCGCTATGAAGGCGGTTCGTGCATTGGTGTTCGACGTGTTCGGCACGCTGGTCGACTGGCGCGGCTCAATCGCGCGCGAGTCGCAGGCCGTGCTGGCGCCGCGCGGCGTGGCCATCGACTGGCTGGCCTTCGCCGACGCCTGGCGCGGCCAGTACCAGCCGGCGATGGAAGAGGTGCGCACCGGGCAGATCCCGTTCTCCAAGCTCGACGTGCTGCACCGGCGCAACCTCGAGGTGGTGTTGAGGGAGTTCAAGATCCGAGACCTCGACGAGTCGACCAAGGCGCATCTGAACCTCGCGTGGCACCGGCTCGATGCCTGGCCCGACGTCGCACCGGGACTGCAGCGGCTGCGCGAGCGCTACCGCCTCGCGCCGTGCAGCAACGGCAACATCTCGCTGATGGTGAACCTCGCGCGCCGCAACGGTCTGCCGTGGGATGCGATCCTCGGCGCGGAGATCGCGCGCGACTACAAGCCTAAGGCGATCGTCTACCAGTCGGCCGCGGCCGCGTTCGACTTGAACCCGGCCGAGGTGCTGATGGTCGCTGCGCACTCCAATGACCTCGCCGCGGCGGCCAGCGCCGGCCTGCGCACCGCCCACATCGCGCGCCCCGACGAAAAAGGCCCTGGCCGCGGCGAGCGCGCGCCGAGCGTGGCGGTGGACATGGCCGCGCGCGACCTGCTGCACCTGGCCGACCAGCTCGACGCCTTGCATTGAGGCCGCCACGGAGATCCAACGAATGAGTGCACCCATCGGTCTGATCGGCCTCGGCGCCATGGGGCGCGGCATGGCCGGCTCGCTGCGCCGCGCCGGCTACGCGGTGCACGTGTTCGACGTTCGGCCCGAAGCGGTGCAGGCCTTCACCGCTGACGGCGGCACGGGCTGCACGAGCCCGGCCGAGCTGGCCGCCCGCTGCGACATCGTGGTCAGCGTGGTGGTCAACGCGGCGCAGACCGAACAGGTGCTGTTCGGCGCCCACGGAGCGGCGGCGGCGATGAAGCCAGGCGCGCTGTTCGTGATGTGCTCGACGGTGGATCCCAACGTGTCGATCGGCTTCGAACAACGGCTGAACCAGCAGGGCCTTCTCTACCTCGACGCACCGATCTCCGGCGGTGCGGCCAAGGCGGCGTCGGGCCAGATGACGATGATGACCGCAGGCAAGCCCGAGGCGTATGCCAAGGCCGGCAAGGCACTCGATGCGATGGCCGCGCAGGTCTACAAGCTCGGCGACACCGCCGGCAACGGCAGCAAGGTGAAGATCATCAACCAGCTGCTGGCTGGTGTGCACATCGCGGCCGCCGCCGAGGCGATGGCGCTCGGCCTGCGCGAAGGCGTGGACGCGGCCGCGCTGTACGAGGTGATCACGCACAGCGCCGGCAACAGCTGGATGTTCGAGAACCGCATGGCGCACGTGCTGGCGGCGGACTACACGCCGCTGTCGGCGGTGGACATCTTCGTCAAGGACCTGGGCCTGGTGCTCGACACCGCACGGGCGACGAAGTTTCCGCTGCCGCTGGCGTCGACCGCGCATCAGATGTTCATGCAGGCGTCCAGCGCCGGCTTCGGCCGCGAGGACGATGCCGCGGTGATCAAGATCTTCCCCGGCATCACGCTGCCGGAGAAGAAGGGCTAGAGCGTGGCCAAACTCCTGCTCGGCGCGATCGCCGACGACTTCACCGGTGCCACCGACCTGGCCAACACGCTGGTGCGCGGTGGCATGCGCTGCGTGCAGACCATCGGTGTGCCAGAGGGTGCACTCGATGCCGAGGCCGATGCGGTGGTGGTGGCGCTGAAGTCGCGCAC
>DATKJN010000313.1:0-3125 GCA_035543655.1 Burkholderiaceae bacterium
GCCGGCCGTGGGGCCGTGAACATTGACGCGCTGCAGGGCCCCGCAACCGCGGGGTCGCGGCAGGTCATCCGCGGGCGCGTGTCCGTTTCGCAGTGCCGCGTGACGCCGGTGCCTTGCGCGCTGGAGCGCGCTTGGCCGACGCGGCACGCCGGCGCGTTTGCAAACTGTTGCGCAGCAACTCGCTCAGGTCGATCACGTTCGACGTGTCGGCCGGTGCCTCTTCGAGCGGCTGCACCGACCTGGCCTCGCCGGCCGCCGCCTTGCGCGCCACCAGCTTGCGGATCGCGGAGGAGAAGCGATCGGCGAATTGCGCCGGCTTCCAACTGCCGGCCATCTTGCGGATCAACTCGCCGGCCATCTTCAGTTCCGCATCCTTGAGCTTGTCGCCACCGGCCGACGGCAGATTCAACTGGCTGGCAGGCCGGATCTCGTTGGCCCAGCGCAGCGTGCCCAGCATCAGAGCCGGCCCGGCCGGCAGCAGGGCCGCGAGGTGCTCCTTGTTGTGCATCACGATGCGCGCGATGCCCACCAGCGAAGCCCGCGACATCGCCTCGCGCAGCAGCGCGTACACCTTCTCGGCGCGGTTGGCGGGCTCCAGGTAGTACGGCTTTTCGAGGTAGACGAACGAGATGTCGCCGGCGGGTACGAAAGACTCGATCTCGATCGTCTGCGTGGTCTTGGGATAAGCGTCGCGCACTTCGTCGTCGCTCAACACCACGTACTCGCCGTTGTCCTGCTTGACCCCCTTGACGATCTGCTCCTTGGCGATCTCCTTGCCGGTGCGCTTGTTGATGCGCTTGTAGCCCACCGGGTCCATCGACCGTTTGTCCAGCCAATCGAAATCGACCTCGGTCTCCTGCGACGCCGGGTAGAGCGCCACCGGGATGTGGACGAGACCGAAAGCGATGGCGCCTTTCCAGACTGCACGAGGCATCGATGGCTCCGGCTGGCGTTCAGCTTGCGTTGGCGGCCATCGAACGCAGGTGGCGCTCGACCTCGTCGACGCGATCGCCGACGGCCTGCACGGCCGCTCTCAACTGCTCCTTGGTCACGCCGAAGCGGGCCGCCCAGTCGCGCACTTCGTGCTGCTGGTTGATGTTGATGCGCCCGCGGTCCTGTCCGCCGCGCCGGGTCAGGTCGTCTGCCATGGCTGAACTCCTGTGGAACGTGCGATCAGCTTAGGCCGGCACGTGCATCGTGGTGGATCGTCCGGCAACGCAACACGCTGTCGGCGCCGTCCTACGCACGCGCCTACACTGGCGCCCTCTCGCCTTCCTGCAACGAGTTCGCCATGGCCCACGATCTTTCGCGCCGTCACGTCGTGCAAGCCGCACTGCTCGCCGGTATCGGTTTGAGCGCGTGCAGCAGCACTGCGCGCCTGCCGTCCGGCGCCACCGCCGCACTGGCACCCACGGGCAGATTGCGCGCGTCGATCAACCTCGGCAACCCGATCCTCGCCAGGCGCGAGGGCAGCGACGGCGCGGCCGGCGTGTCGGTGGACCTGGCACGCACGCTGGCCGAGCAACTCGGCGTGCCGGTGGACCTGTTGGTCGTCGACAGTGCGCGCCTGTCGGTGGACGCGGTGACCAGCGGTCGCGCTGACGTTGGTTTCTTCGCGGTCGATCCGGAGCGCGCGAACACCATCGGTTTCACCGCGCCTTATGTGCTGATCGAAGGCGCCTACTTGGTGCGCCAGGGCTCGCCGCTGACCGACAACGCCGAGGTCGATCGGGCCGGCCACACCATCATGGTGGGCCGCGGCAGCGCCTACGACCTGTACCTGACTCGCGCGCTGAAGAACGCGCAGCTGGCGCATGCGCCCACGTCGCCCGCGGTGGTGGACCACTTTCTGATCCACAACGCCGACGTCGCCGCCGGCGTGAAGCAGCAGCTCCAGGCCGACGCCACGCGCATCGGCGGGCTGCGGCTGCTGCCCGGTCGCTTCATGGTGATCGAGCAGGCGATGGGCGTGCCGGCGGCGCGTGGCGCCGCCTCGCTCGAGGCGCTGAAGGCGTATGTCGAATGGGCCAAGCGCAGCGGATTCGTGGCTACCGCGCTGGCGCGCCACCGCATCGAGGGCGCGATCGTCGCGCCGGCTGCGACCTAGCAAGCGCGCACCGCCGATGGCGACGCCGCTCGAGTTCCTGCAGTCGTTGGTGCTGGTGCCGGTGACGTTGTTGCCGATCATCAACCCGCTGGCGGGAGCGCCGGTGTTCTCGATGACGGCCGACCCCGAACCGAGCGCCACGCGTCAACTCGCGCGCCAGGTGGCAATCAACTGCTGGTTCGTCATCGTCAGCTCGCTGCTGATTGGCACCTACGTGTTGGAGCTGTTCGGCATTTCGCTGCCGATCGTGCGCATCGGCGGCGGCTTGCTGGTGGCTGCATCCGGCTGGCGCATGCTCAACCACAGCGATGACGATGAGGTGCGCGCCGCGGTCAAACGCGAGCAGGCGCGCGTGCTGTCGCGTGCCGAGGTGGTCAAGCGAAGTTTCTTCCCACTCACTTTCCCGCTCACGACCGGCCCCGGCACGATCGCGGCGGCGATCGCGATCGGCGCAGGCTTGCCGCGCCAGCCCGCGTTGTACGTCGTGGGCGCTTTGGTGGCCGTGCTCGGTGCCACAGTGACCGTGGCGGTGATCTACCTTGTCTACCGACACGCAGCGCGCCTGATGGCGCGGCTGGGCGAAGTGGGCGCGCTGGTGATGACGCGCTTGATGGCCTTCGTGTTGTTGTGCCTGGGCATCGAGATCCTGTGGACCGGTTGGGCCGAGCTCAACCAGTTGCCGGTGCGCTAGGGTTCGCGCGTCGGACCTTCGTTGACGATGGCGTACAGCGCCTGGTCACACATGCGGCCTTGCGGGTCGCGCTCGTGCCGGCGCATGACGCCTTCGCGCTGCATGCCCAAGGTCTCGGCGAAATGCAGCGCACGCGTGTTGCGCACGTCGCTCATGGCCTCGATGCGCTGAAAGCCGAGGTCGAAGCACAGCTGGATCACGGCCAGCGCCGCCTCGCGCATCAAGCCCTGGCCGGCGCGCCGCGAATCGCCGACGTAGCCGATTTCACCGCGGGCATGTTCGAACGCGATGGTGTGCACGTCGATGCGGCCGACCCAGCCGCCGTCG